>CAXQZM010000019.1:0-5217 GCA_964228455.1 Alphaproteobacteria bacterium
GCTCTTCTGGGGTCATTCAGCCAATTCCGAACCTTGGTATATCGAATGTCGTGCGTTCGGCACTTGTCGGTTGGACAAAATCTGCATCAAATGACTTGGCTGGCAGCGGTATCACTGTGAACATGCTATTACCTGGCAGAATACATACGACGCGCATTGACGAGCTAGATCAGACTGTTGCAGATAACACGGGTCAACCACTGGAAAGTGTAAGGGAAGCAAGCAAAGCAATTATCCCAGTTGGTCGCTATGGCAGAGTAGAAGAGTTCGCTGATACTGCTGCTTTTATTTGCAGTGATCGTGCCGGTTACATCACTGGCAGTTTAATTCGCTGTGACGGTGGTCTGATTAAGTCAGTATAAGGGGTACAATCATGAAGCATGACTTGGTAATTAAAGGTGGTACCTTAGTAACTGCTAGCGAAACGTTTACTGCAGACATTGGTATCAACGGAGAGAAAATTGTGACTTTAGGCGAAAGCCTTGACGGTTATGATGAGATAAACGCTGATAAAAAATTAGTAATGCCAGGTGGTATTGAAGCACATTGCCATATCGCTCAAGAGAGTGGTATGGGCGTTATGACATCCGACGATTATGAAACTGGCTCAATATCAGCAGCTTTCGGTGGCAATTCTTCATTTGTGCCGTTTGCAGCTCAGAAAAAAGGCGAAACCATTTCGGGCACCATTGATGAATACGATCGGCGTGCAGAAACGAAATCCGTGATCGATTATTCGTATCACTTGATCATTACAGATCCAAATAAAGATGTTCTCGATGAATTGCCATCTGCTTTTGAGCGCGGAATTACGTCATTTAAAGTTTTTATGACTTACGCAACAAGAGTAAGCGATGCTCAATTTCTTGATATTTTAACGGTCGCGCGACGTCATGGTGGACTGACGATGGTGCATGCTGAGAACCATGACATGCTAACTTGGATGTCAAACGCCTTGACAGAGGCTGGTTATATTGAACCGCGCTTTCATGCGCCCGCTCGACCCGGTATTGCGGAAGAAGAAGCGATCAACAGAGCTATTAGCCTATCAAAACTCGCTAATGCGCCTTTAATGATCGTTCATGTGTCAACACCGGCTGGTGCTGAACTGGTTGCTAAAGCACGAATGGATGGCGCCTATGTTTTTAGTGAAACTTGTCCTCAATATATTTTCCTGACACGAGAAGATCTTGATCGTCCAAATCTTGATGGTGCAAAATACATTTGTTCACCACCGTTGCGCGACGTTGCTACACAAGAGGCACTTTGGCGCCACATAGCAGGTGGAACATTCAATGTTGTGTCTTCGGATCATGCTCCATACCGCTTTGATGAAAGCGGAAAATTTTCCAATGGTCGCGACGTTGACTTTCGTGGCTTCGCCAATGGAATGCCAGGGATCGAGATGCGGCTTCCATTAATGTTTTCAGAAGGTGTTTTGAAAGGCAGAATCTCTGTCAATCAATTTGTTGCCTTATCATCAACTAATGCTGCGCGTCTTTACGGTATGCTGCCGCGTAAGGGAACACTTTCTATCGGAGCTGATGCTGATATCGCAATCTGGGATCCGAGTGAAACTCGGATTGCAGGAGAAATGCATGATGCGATGGATTATAATCCGTTTGAAGGCATGAAAATTACAGGCTGGCCAACTACTGTCATGTGTCGTGGTCAACGGGTAATTGACGAAGGCAAACTACTCGCCAAGCCAGGTTATGGCAATTTTATACGTCGTGGACGCACAGATCTTTCTGGGCTTACTGGTACCTCATTACCTGAGACTGAGCCTCAGACAAATTTCGGTGTGGAGATTTTCAAATGACACGACCGGTAGTTGTAATTAACCCCAATTCCAATAAGACTGTTACGGATGGTTTAGAAAAAAGTTTAAGCCATTTCAATCAGTTTGAGGGGTGTTTTGTTGAATGTGTCACGCTTGAAGAGGGTCCCTTTGGAATTGAGAGCCAACTTGACTCAGATAGTGTAGTTATTCCACTTGCTAATCTTGTGAGAACTCGAAAAGACGCGGCTGCATTTGTTATTGCCTGCTATTCTGACCCTGGAATAGATGCTTGTCGTTCGATCACCTCGCAACCAGTATTTGGGATCCAAGAGAGTGGTGTGTTAACTGCCCTATCTCGCGCAGAGCTATTTGGTGTAATTGCAATTGCAGATGCTTCAATTGAAAGGCATCGGCGATATCTCTCAAGAATGCAAGTATTGAACAGGTTAGCTGGCGAGATAGCACTTAATATTTCTGTAGATGAAAGTGCCAACGGGATTGGAACATATCAAAGACTTGTCGAGGTTGGATATCAATTAATTGAGTTGGGAGCGGGCGTAATTGTACTTGGTTGTGCGGGTATGTCCCGTCATCGGCAGGAATTGGAAGCTGAGTTAAGAATTCCGATAATCGATCCTACCCAGGCAGCTGTGAGTATGGCCATTGGGACGATACTACCGAAGTAGTGGTTTAAATTGAACGGCGAAAATAATCTTTTTGGGACCTAAAGAGGATTATTGCAAAAATCCCTGAAACCAATGAAGTTGGGATAGCAGTGGCTAGCAGGTTCTTTGCTTGCGGGTCATTGGTCCCTTACGTAACTAGTGACGTAGTAATTGCGTCCCAAGCATTCGTGAACCCACTTTGGGGCAGTCGAGCTTTTGAGCTTCTGCAACAGGACATTCCCTTTTATGATGTGTTGAGTATTTTGAAAAAGGACGATCTTGCAAGGGAGGCAAGGCAGTTCCATGGAATTTCTAAAACTGGGGACATAGTTCAACATACCGGCACTGAATGTGTTGATTGGGCAGGTCATATCAAAGGGAAAAATGTCTCGGTTGCTGGTAATATGTTAGCGGGACCTGAAGTGATAGAAGCAACACTTGATACCTGGAATGCTAATCCGGATGTCTCATTTGAAGAACGTTTAATTCGCGCGATGGAGGCTGGAGAGGCAGCCGGGGGTGATAAAAGAGGTAAACAGGCCGCTGCGATGAAGATTTCCCGTGGGCAGCCCTACGCAGATTTAGACTTGAGAGTTGACGATCATGCTGATCCGCTGCGTGAAATCCGGAGACTTATGCTGGTTGCGGATGAAAGATACACTATTTTCAAAACCGCGATGCCAACAACTGACAATTTTTCGGGCATGATCGACCGTCATCCTCTTGATCAAGCTATTGCAACCGCTGAAGAAGAGAGACGAAAGAACGGTTATGTAAGCGTCTCACATGCCACCTGAGGAATACTAATGAAAATCTTAAATAATCACCATTATCCGTCTCGTCGCTCACCCGTTGTTGCCAAAAATATGGTTGCTGCAAGTCAGCCATTAGCCGTGCAAGCAGGTTTGAAAATGTTGAATGAGGGTGGGAATGCGGTTGATGCAGCGGTTGCGACGGCAATTACACTGACTTTGGTTGAACCCACGGGTTGTGGGCTAGGATCTGATGCATTTGCAATAGTATGGGACGGAACGAGGCTACATGGACTGAATGCATCAGGGCCCTCCCCAGCCAAGTGGTCTTATGACCGTTTCGCAAAACTTGGCGGTATCCCTTTTCGTGGCTGGGAAAGCGTCACAGTGCCCGGCGCAGTTGCCGGATGGGCCGAAGTATCAACTAAATTTGGCAAATTACCTTTTGCGAAGCTTTTTGAAGTTGCGATCAAGTATGCCCGTGACGGTTTCCCTGTTTCACCAGTGATCTCACATCTTTGGGCAAGAGGAGCGGCGGAATTGAAAGATCAGCCAGGATTTGCGCAGAATTTCCTGAAACAGGGGAACGCACCGTATCCCGGGGAAATTTATCAGAACCCCAATCTTGCAAAAACCTATGAACAGATTGCAGAGACCAAAGGGCGTGCTTTTTATGACGGACAGCTTGCTGAACGAATTGAAGATTTTGCCCGTAAACATGACGCGGCCCTACGAGTTTCTGATCTTTCGAGCTTCAAGCCAGATTGGTGCGGAACATTGAACAATGACTTTGATGATTTCAAGTTGCATGAAATCCCACCAAACGGACAGGGTATTGCCGCTTTGATCGCCCTAGGCATTCTGAAACACACACCAATTCGTGATCTAGGTGCGGATGATCCAATGGCGCTTCATTTTCAGATAGAAGCTATGAAATTAGCTTTACGTGATACTGAACACTACGTCGCGGATTTCGGCTATATGACAGATGTAACTCCTACAGATCTATTAAGCGACGGCTATCATCTTGAGAGGGCCAAGCTTATTGATCCAAAGAAAGCGACAAATTTTAAATCAGGCGCACCAAAAGTGGGTGGTACTGTTTACTTGTCGACAGCTGATGCAAGCGGCATGATGGTCTCCTTTATTCAATCAAATTATGCAGGATTTGGATCTGGAGTTTGCGTACCGGAGACTGGTATTCATCTACAAAACAGAGGGGCCGGTTTTTCAATGGATCTAAAAAGTCCAAACGTCGTTGGACCGTCTAAAAAGCCTTTTCATACCATTATTCCCGCTTTCCTTATGAAGGGTAATATTCCCTTGATGAGCTTTGGAGTTATGGGGGGACCGATGCAAGCCCAAGGGCATTTACAAATGGTCCTTAGAACACAGCTTTGGGGTCAGGATCCACAAATGGCAATTGACGCTCCGCGCTGGCGTGTAACGCAAGGTCTAGAGGTTGCTTGTGAAGCTAGCATGGACCCAACTATTATAGAAAGTCTCAAGGAGATGGGACATCAGATTAGTTTAGAATCTCCGGACAACGCGTTTGGCTTTGGCGGAGCGCAACTCATAGTTAGGATGGATAATGGTAACTATATCGGGGGATCTGAATCTCGAAAGGATGGTTACGTTGGTGGCTTTTAACCTAAAAGCGAAATCGTTCACGTAAGGTTTAACTACATACAAAACTTTGCTTGATCTCGGCTTCAGCACTAGTATTTATCTAGTGCCATATTGATCAGCTTTTTGTTAAATGAACTGTTGCCGATAGATGTTGGCAAACCCTTGTCGCATGCCTTTAGGTGGCACCTACCAATATTTAGCAACAGTGCAATCCATGTGCAAAGATTAAAGTTCCTTGCAAACCAGGCACTTGGACCACGGATCATGGCCCTTGGCTCTGCGCCACATCACCTTTAATTGGGCCAAGTAACCCCCGGTCACACGCTGGTCACACACTCTTTGACTTTAAGCACAAATTTTGGATAAAATACTCGCACATCAACTAGGG
>CAXQZM010000020.1:0-14741 GCA_964228455.1 Alphaproteobacteria bacterium
GCTTTAGCACTAGGCTCATGAGGGTCTACCACACACGCTAAAGAAGCGCGTGCGTTGTTAGCAATAGCAATAGCATGAACCTTGCCGATGCGGCCTGCCCCAAAGAGTGCGATTTTCATGATACTTCTGCCTTCCTTTTTAGATGCGCCTGTCCTAACAGAATAAAAATTCTGTTTCACTTAGTAAATTGAAAGAATATTCTGTTGAGCGTCAATAAAACTTTAGATGCCGTGATGATGGGTAGAGCCGGTGTGGACCTATATGGCGACCAAATTGGGGCCCGTTTAGAGGACATGACCAGTTTTTCAAAGTACATCGGTGGATCGCCCACAAATACAGCGATCGGTGCTGCGCGCCTAGGAAAAAAGACCGCTTTAATTAGTCGTGTTGGGCCGGATGCGATGGGTAATTTTATTCGAGAGGAGCTAATTCGCGAGGGGGTAGATGTAAGTTGGGTCAAAACCGATGTTAGCGCAATGACTGCACTAGTTCTGCTTGGAATAAGAGATGACCAGCAATTTCCTCTGGTATTTTTTCGAGAAAACTGTGCGGACATGAAACTATGTGAGACGGATGTTGATGAGGAATTAATTGCCCAAGCCAAGTGCGTCGTGACTAGCGGAACCCATTTTTCTACTCATTCCACTAAGGCTGCATCTTTGCATGCTTTGCATTTAGCAAAAAAACATGGAGCAGAACGATGGATAGATTTAGACTATCGTCCTGTTCTGTGGGGGCTTACAGAAAAGGGTGATGGTGAGACCCGTTTTATCGCATCTGAGGGCGTCACGGCGCACCTTCAAGAGATTATGGGGTATCTAGATGTGGTGGTTGGTACAGAGGAAGAGTTCCACATAGCTGGAGGCTCTACGAACACTATTGAGTGCTTGAAAACCTTAAGACATCTCACAAGCGCAACTTTTATTGTTAAGCTTGGTGCTATGGGATGTGCTGTATTTGAGGATGACATTCCTTCAACAATTGATCAGGGTTTGATTGTTGAAGGTTTCCCGATCGAAGTCTTCAATGTTCTTGGTGCTGGTGATGCTTTTATGGGAGGACTCGTTACAGGTCGTATGGAAGAGCGCACCTGGGCAGAGAGTTGTAGAATGGCAAATGCATGCGGAGCTTTTGCGGTATCTCGCCATGCCTGCGCTCCCTCTTATCCTTCTCGTGTAGAATTAGATACGTTTCTAGCAAAAGGGAGTGCGTACTTTAGATTACGGGAGGACGCCTCTCTGGAGCAGCTTCATTGGTCTTCAACCCGGCAAAACACCTGGGGTGACGTCCTTGCCTTTGCTTTTGATCATCGCAGCCAGTTGGAAGCTTTAAGCGATGATGCGTCGAAGATAGCAGATTTTAAAAATCTTTGCGCTGAAGTTTTGATTGAACTGCAAGCTGAACTCCCGACTAAACAGCTTGGAGCTCTATGCGATCGTAGACTTGGACAAGATGCTTTATTCAAGTTGGCCGGTCACGACCTCTGGTTAGCCTCACCTGTTGAGTGGCCAAGTTCCCGGCCTCTTGAATTAGAGGGAGGGGAATCCATCGCATCTTATTTAAAAGAGTGGCCTCGTGAGATTGCAGTTAAGTGCCTTTTTTTCGCTCATCCAGATGATGACGCAAGTTTATGGTCGCAGCAGCTCGCCGTGCTCAAAGAGTTATCAAAAGCTTGCCGAACTTGGAGGCTTGAGCTTCTTCTTGAGGTAATCCCTCCAAAAGATAGTACTCACACTTCAACGACTACAAGAGATAACATGAAGCGTGTTTACGAAGCGGGTGTATATCCTGACTGGTGGAAATTGCCTTCGCCAATTCTTGGACAAGAAGATGAGACTTGGTCGTCATGGAACGCGCTAGTTTCTGAGCATGATCCTCATTGTCGAGGAATTGTAATTCTTGGCTTAGACGCCCCAATCACAGAGCTAAAAAAAGCAATCAAATGTGCGGGCGATCAGCCACTCTGCCAAGGTTTTGCGGTAGGTCGCACAATTTTTGGGGATGCTGCTAAGCGCTGGTTTGATGGGGCAATTGGTGACGAAAAGGCTAAGGCTGATATGATGCTAAAATATCGAGAATTGATCGACGCATGGCCACGCTAGTTCCTGAGCGCGGCACCTACCACCTGGATATGGTAGTTCTGGGTCGGGCGGGAATGGACCTTTATCCCGAGCCTGTTGGAACTAAGACGCGAGACGCGGTTTCATTTAGAGCTGACCTTGGGGGCTCCGCGGGAAATATCGCAGTTGCCTTGGCAAGATTGGGTGTTCGAACAGGCTTGATTGCTCCTGTAAGTGCTGACCCAGCCGGAGATTTTGTAAAACGAACGTTGGCGACTGTGGGGGTAGATCACCTTACTCCAGTTGGTTTAACCGACGGATCACGAACTAGTCTAGCGATTGCAGAAACTCGCTTAGATGACTGCGAAGTCGTCATTTATCGAAACCATGCGGCGGATCTTCAGTTAACAAAAGCAATGCATGTTTATGCGCCAACCCTGATTGTTACAGGTACAGCGCTGGCATCAGACCCCAGTCGAGGGGCAACAATCTCGGCATTAGAGGAAACGCCATTCGCGGTATTGGATCTCGATTATCGAGCATACACTTGGTCCAGCTCTGTAGAGGCTAGATCCACCTACCAAAAAGCATTGAGGCACACGGACTTAGTGGTCGGAAATGAGGATGAGTTTAGTCTATTGGCAGATGGTAGTGATCCCCTCATCTATGCGCGATCGATTGCAAAAAACCATAAGCTCATAATTTTTAAAATGGGCGCCGAGGGCTCTATCGCTTTGTTTCCAGACGGATCAGAACAGGCTTTCGGTGTATTTGATGTGAAAGTCCTTAAACCTTTTGGTGCGGGCGACAGTTTTATGGGCGGCCTCATGAGTCAGTTGCTAAAAGGAAGTTCAGTTGCAGATGCTATTCGCTATGGATCTGCTTGCGCAGCGTTAGTAGTTTCTAGCCCTGGCTGTGCAAGCGCGATGCCAAATTCAGATCAAGTATTAGCTCTTATGGAAAGCCAAAAATAAAATGCATATTGCTCCCTATGATAATGAAAACAAACCAATTGTTGATGTTGATGATGACAAGACCCCTTTGGTCTATTTCAATATTCTAAAGCTTAGAGCGGGGCAGGTATTCACCAGTTCAGTTGAGGGTTATGAAACTTGTCTGTGCCCAGCGACGGGATCTATTTCGGTAGTTGTTGGAGATTGGTCTGCTGAGCAAGTAGGTGGACGTGGGACCGATGTTTGGGATGGAGAGCCAAATGCCGTATATGTGCCTGTTGGTGCTGCTGCTGTCATAACCGCAGAGACAGATACAGAGGTTTTTGTGGCAGGAGCTAAATTTGATGAAGTTTACGAGCCGTTTGTTGTTCGTGCTGAAGACATTGATCCTGTTCAATATGGGAGTGATGATACCAAGACGCATCGAAAAATTAAGCACCTTCTCGGTCAAAACCCACCTGGAAAGGTTGGTCGCCTTCTTGTGTCAGAGCTATACACTGTTGGTGCTGGTGGTTGGTCTGGTTTTCCCCCACATAAGCACGATACTGATCGTTTGCCGACAGAGAGCCACCACGACGAGGTCTACAACTTTAGATTTCGCCCAGGACATGGGTTTGGAATGCAGCTTCTTCAGGATGAAGATGGTGGGGTGGGAGAAGCTTTCCATCTGGTCGATGGTTCAACTTTTCAGATCGACAAAGGATACCACCCATGTGTTGCCGCTCCGGGTTACGAAATGTATTATTTTACCATACTCGCGGGTAATTCACAGCGTTCACTCGTTCAATTTTTCCAACCCACTCATGCCTACCAGGTAGAAACAATACCAGGCATCAAGGACATGGTCGCAAAGTTTAAATAATGCCGTTGGTTTCTCTTAAACCTATTTTGGCAGAAGCTGAACGCCGCAATGCCGCTTGCTTAGGCCTTGTTTGCTTGGGTTGGGAAGATGTGCGGGCGTACGCCTCTGCAGCAGAAGAAGTGGGCGCGCCACTTGTTTTGTCAGCCGGGCCTGGTGCCCGAGCTCACATGCCAATCAGTGTTTGGGGCTCTATGTTCAAAGCCATAGCTGAAGAATTTAGTGTTCCGGTGGTTGCACATTTGGACCACGGCAAGTCTTTAGATGAGTGCAAATATGCCCTCGACGCTGGGTTTACCAGTTTGATGATAGATGGGTCTTTGCTTTCCTTGGATGACAATATCAAACTTTCCAGCTCTGTATGCGAATTGGTTGTCGGTTCAGATATTTCTGTCGAGGCAGAGTTAGGAATGGTGGGCTATGAAAACGGAAATAAAAGTCAAATCACTCGCCCTGAAGAGGTTGAGAAATTTCTAAGCAGTGTGAACTGTGATTGTCTGGCTGTGTCTATTGGCAACTCTCACCTCCAGGTAAAGCAAAAGGCAGTGATTGATTGGGCGGGTGTTTCAGCTATTCGCCAAGCAACGGATCTACCATTGGTTATTCACGGCGGCTCAGGCGTGAAGCAATCTGACCGGGAACGTCTAGCTCGCGAATTTGGGGTAAGAAAGTTTAACGTTGGTACAGAGCTTCGCCAAGCTTTCGGTGAGGGTTTGCGTGACTACATAGCCACTGAAGTGGAAACATTCGATCGAATTAAAATTTTAACTGGAGCCGCTAATTTTGTCTCAAACAAAGCTAGCCATATCTTGAAGGACAACTGGAATAATGATTCAGCGCTTAAGCTCTTCTGACCTCAATTTAAATTTATTCACAGACTTAATTAGCACCGTCTCAGATAAACCTGCTTTGGCAGCTTCACTGGTGGAGGGTGTGCCGGTTTACTCTGCTCAAGAGTTGGCGAATAATCTAGAGAGCGAAAGTCGCTCTCAATTGCTAGATGAATGGGCTGAGGTTTTGTTAAATGGTGCTGGCGTTTTTGCTATAACGGGAGCTGTTTCTAACGAAGCTATAATGGATCAAGCAACAACGGTATTTCAGGATATTATAGCTGGTGAAAAAGCTGCCTCTGTTGGCGGTGGAGATCATTTTGCTACCGCTGGAAACAACGATAGAATTTGGAATAGTTTAGAGAAGCATGCTCTTTCAGATCCTGCTAATTTTGCTGCCTACTATGCGAATCCATGGATAGATGCTGCTGCTGAAGCCTGGCTTGGTCCCCGTTACCAGATGACTGCCCAGGCTAATTTAGTGAGACCCGGAGGCCAGGCTCAAACAGGACATCGTGACTATCATCTTGGTTTTATGTCTCAGCAACAGGCTGCTCAGTTTCCAGCACATGTCCATGCTGTCTCTGCAACGTTGACGCTGCAGGGAGCAATTGCTCATGTTGATATGCCTGTCGAAAGTGGACCGACCAAGCTTCTTCCGCATAGCCAGAAGTATGAACTGGGATACCTGGCTTTTCACGACCAGTCATATCGAGACCTTTTCGAAGATCGGTGTGTTCAGCTCCCTCTTAAAAAAGGAGATCTCCTTTGGTTTAATCCAGCGCTATTTCATGGTGCTGGAGCAAATCACACAAGGGATGTGGAGAGACTGGTGAACTTGTTTCAGGTATCCTCAGCTTTCGGCCGGCCAATGGAATCTGTGGATCGAGAAGCTATGCTAAAGCGTGTGGAGCCATTATTATCGTCCTATCGAGGTCTAGAGCGTCAAGCGCTGGTCCGAGCAACAGCTGAGGGCTACGCTTTCCCAACTAACTTGGACACGAACCCGCCTGTTGGTGGCCTGGCACCAGAGACTGATCAAGATCGCCTTTTGTAACGGATACGCTTGAACAATAATTGCGACGCGTAGGATCCTTTAGAGATCTCCCAGCAAGCGTGGATCATATGGGTACCGGGTTATATTTTCGAAGCCAGTTTCTGTGACGATAAGTTGGTCCTCAAGCTTGATACAGAAATCGCCGTTTTCTTCACCCACCAGCGCCTCTACGCATAGGCACATGCCAGGTTCTAGCTCGTAATCATTGGCTCCTTCCGCGAACTCTTCTTTGTAGGGTATGCATGGCCATTCATCACATAGGCCCACGCCATGAAAACGGCAGCTGTACTGGCGAGAAACGTATTTGGGGTCGAGCTGATGGCCGCCGAAAGTTAGTTCTTTCATCGATGTGCCTGGTTTTACCAGCTGCTCATTGATGCGCATATGCTCGACTGCGTGCTTATAAGCCTCAATCATGTCTGGCCGCGGTGCTTGATCGCCTATCCACCATGTCCGCGAAATGTCTATGCAAAATCCATAAACGCCAACCAGGTCAGTATCAAATGCTAAAATCTCATTATTCTGCAGTTTGCGCGGACCACACTCTTGAAACCATGGGTTGGTCCGAGGGCCTGTTGAGAGGAGGCGGGTTTCAATCCACTCGCCACCGCGCTTAATATTTCCAGCATGAAGTACGGCCCAGATTTCATCTTCTGTCATGCCAGGTTTCACTGCTTCCTGCATCTCATATACTGATTGTTCGCAAGACCAACTTGCACACTTCATTGCCAGCTGCTCGTCAATGCTTTTTACGCTGCGTGCCTTCTCCATTGCTTCTTCACCGCGCATAACTTCAAAGCCCAAATCGCGGAGTGCATAGAAGCCATCAAGCATTATTTTATCAACGCCTAGACGTCTGTTCTTTCCGGCATGTTTCAGCATTAGCTCGCTCACCTGCTGAGCAAAGCCATTGGCAGCCTCTCGTGTTCGATCGCCTGAAGCAAAGTAGAACATGCTAGCGCCACTACGCACTTCTTTAACTAATGGATTGAAGTCACAAAGGAACGGGCTGTTCTTGTAATCCCATACTACCATATGACCGTTCACTAGGACAAGACATGCGCGAAAAGGGTTGTGTGTATTCCATAGCTGCATGCTAGTGCTGTCACTGGCATAGCGGATGTTTAGGGGATCAAACATTAACACCCCTCCCCAGTCGCGCTTCTCTAGTGCGTCAACAATCCGCCTGAGGCGATAGCCCCGCATTGCATCTAGGTTTGGTGCCTGAAGTCCAGCATCATGCCATTCCGACCACGCAAGCTCAGTTGGTCCAATTTCAATCCGATTACCATTATTTGGGCTGCCATCGCTGAGAGAGTCGCCTCTTGTGCTGTCTATGGGAACTGTGAGTGCCGCTTCTGCTTTTGAGCTGCCAAAGGGCATCACTTTGCGATTTTTACTATAAAATTCGATGTCCATTACACTAGTGTTTTATGGTTAAACTCATCTATCACTGACATAAATAGACGTTGCCCGTTATTCATTAAGAAGCATATTTTGCCTTACAGCGACACTCAATTAGGGTGCGGTACGCGGCCTTAGCTCGCGGTAGCGTCTAGGCTAATGCTCAGTTGTCTAGTTTAATTTCTGTTTTTAAATATGAAGCTTAGCGGATTTGCCTTTGGTAGAGCTGGTGAAGAAACATCCCAACAACCATAGCAACCACAAACGTGAATGCGGGGCTTCCGCCTATCGTTAACGCGGCGAGCGCTGGTCCCGGACAAAGACCACTAAGACCCCACCCTGCTCCAAATAAAACGGCGCCTAAGACTAGTGGCGCATCTATCTGGGAGGCGGTTGGAAGACGCACTGATGCTCCGAGGAATGAGTTCTTTCGGCCCTTTAGCATGATGAAGCCAACTCCAAAAACCACCAAGCCGCCCCCCATTACAAATGCTAGAGAAGGGTCCCAGCCATTAAGAATGTCTAAAAAACCTATGACTTTTGCAGGGTTCGTCATTTGAGCAATGATGAGGCCTAATCCAAAAACCACCCCACACAATAATCCGACAAGACTTCTCATTTTAGCCTCTACCAGATTAAATTTATAATAATTGCTATGACCATGAAGGTGGCTACAGCCACTATCGATCGCAGTGAGAAACGGCTAATTCCACTGATCCCATGCCCACTGGTGCAGCCATTCCCCAGCCGAGTGCCAAATCCAACTAAAAGGCCAGAAAGTATTAAAAGCCAGATCGAACTATTTATTTCAAATGCGAGGGGCGTGGTGTCATAAATACGGTATACCAACGGTGCCGCGACAACACCCATCACAAAGGCAATACGCCAGTCTGCTCCCGCAGCATTACCCTTGAGCGCTTGCCCCAAGATTCCACTGATGCCAGCAACACGCCCTATGAACGCAAACACCCCTAATGATCCCAGGCCGATTAAGACGCCGCCAAACAAAGCGGACCAGGGCGTAAAATTTTCAATCATCTGAGCCTCCAAACCTAATATTGACTTTTCGTAATTTAAATTTACGATTTTGGCAATTCCAATAATAGGCAGTGGTATTATGATCGACACGGTCGCTCCAGATTTTGAAGCAAGAAGCACTCATGGTAGAGTCAGACTCTCAGACATGCGGGGGCGCTGGATTTGTCTTTTTTCTCATCCGGCTGATTTCACGCCAGTATGTGCCTCTGAATTTATTGGTTTTGAGAAAAAAAGATCGGCGTTTGAGGCCGAGCAATGTCAATTGATAGGAGTTTCGGTTGATAGTGTTCATGCTCATCTCGCTTGGGTAGATCGGCTTGAGCAGGAGCATGGCGTGCGATTAGGGTTTCCGCTTGTGGAAGATGTGGGCATGAATATCGGACAAGCTTTTGGTATGATTCATGAAACCGCGACTTCAACTGCCTCTATGAGGTCCGTATTCTTTATAGATCCTCAGTTCATAATTCGGGCTGTAATTACCTACCCAACTCAAGTTGGCCGATCTATTGATGAGGTGTTGCGCGTTTTGACCGCTTTAAAGGCGACGGCTAAAAATAAGGCATCTGCGCCAGCAGGCTGGCAGCCCGGTGATCCGCTTATTAACCATGATTTAGGGGAGCTAGAGAAACGCTTTTCCCCATCTTGGGAATTAAAGTGATGGGTGAGTATGTTGCTGATTTGGGCCCAGAGTTAGCTGCTGCCGCTGCGCTATTTAAATCGCTATCTCACCCTTCACGCTTGTTGATCTGTTGCCAGTTGCTCGATGGCCCTATGAGTGTGAACGACCTTGAAGAGAATTTAAGTTTAAGGCAGCCAAATTTATCTCGTGAGCTAGCTAAACTTAGAGCTGAGGGCGTTGCAATTTCTAAGAGAGTAGGCGGAGCGGTGACTTATCAGTTACTAGATGAACGTGTCCGCTGGATTTTAGAAGCATACAGAAGCAAGGGCACCAGTGTCTCGAGCGCGCCTAATTTTGCTCGTTTAAACGGCCAGGGTGGGACGACATTGAGTCAGTTTCAGTCAACTGGGGCCATGTTTGCGAGGACATTTGATGTTAAGGAGGACAATTAGAGTGACACAGTTGTTGATAGAGGCTTTTTTTGACGATGCGACAAATACCGTGTCCTATGTTGTAGTTGATCCGGAAACTCAACATGGAGCCATTATTGATAGCGTCCTAGATTTTGATACAGCTTCAGGGTCGACTAATACTTTATCGGCCGACAAAATAATTACTTATGTAAAGCGAGAGAACATTTCAGTTGATTATATTTTAGAAACACATGTCCATGCTGACCATTTGTCCGCCGCCCCATATTTGAAGCAACAATTAGGTGGTAGGATCGCCATAGGTGCAGAGATAGTTACGGTCCAAAATACGTTTGGCAAAATCTTTAATGCAGGAACAGAATTTGAGCGAGACGGTAGTCAGTTCGATATGTTGTTAAAGGAAGGAGACACTTTTCATGTTGGCAATATATTAGCGAAGGTTCTCCATACACCAGGACACACTCCGGCCTGCATGACCTACGTGATTGGTGATGCAGCGTTTGTAGGAGATACCATCTTTATGCCTGATTTTGGCACTGCACGGACGGACTTCCCTGGAGGAAGTGCTGCCCAGCTATATCAATCGATTCAGAAAATATTTTTGCTGCCGGATGAAACACGAATATTTACGGCCCATGATTACAAAGCGCCAGGTCGTGAGGAGTTTGCCTGGGAGAGTACGGTAGGTGAACAAAAAACAAAGAATGTGCATGTAGGAGGTCAGTCAACGGAGGCAGAGTTCGTTGAGCTTAGAGAAAGCCGAGATGCAAAATTAGCGATGCCAAAATTAATACTCCCATCGGTTCAAGTTAACATGAGGGCTGGAGAGATGCCGGAGCCTGAAGAAGACGGTAAGTCTTATCTAAAAATTCCCCTGAACGCTTTTTGACTTTCAAATGAACGTTAATAAACTGTCAAATAGTTTCTCAGTAAGCTCACAAATAGCACTCGAAGATATAAAATTTCTGGGCGATTTAGGCTATCGCTCAATTATTATTTGTCGGCCTGATGGAGAAGAGGGGCAACCGAGCTTTCAGGAGATTTCCGTTACCGCTGCAAGCATGGGCATAGATGTAGCCTACTCGCCACTTCCTATGGGAGAGAGCCCAATGGAGGCTTTGCCAGGGTTTAAAATGAGTATGAGCAAGCTCAAGGGGCCAACTCTGGGTTACTGTAAATCCGGTATGCGATCTTGCTTGCTTTGGGCCTTAAGTCAAAAAGGGGAGCAATCTGCCGATCAAATTATTAGTTCGGTCCAGTCGGCTGGATTTAACATAGAGCGACTTCGGCCCTTGCTTGGTTAGTTAAGTAAGCTTGACTAGGGGAACGCTGCTGGGAGTTTATTTAGTTGACATGTCACGTGTTTTTTTGAAAGAGTACGGGGGATGGCTTCGATTATAGCAAAGTTTATTTTAGTCTTGAGGGCGTACAAAATTTGAAGGATAATCTAGTCTGTTTATTTCAACGCCTTATTATTAATATAGCGAACAGTCGGGCATGCCGAGGAGATGCTTAGGACAACGCTCAACGAATTCTAATTTTACTCAACGTCGCCTTAGGCTAAAAAATTCAATCTACACTAAAATAATCATCTGAAAGTAAATCAATGAAAATTGCGTTCCCAACTGAATTAGCATCTGGTGAGAACCGCGTCGCGGTAACTCCTGAAAGCGTCGGTAAGATTGCCAAGTTAGGTCATGAGGTAGTGGTCCAGGCCGGTGCCGGTGCGTTGGCTGGTTTTGATGATGGGGCATATGAAGCAGCTGGCGCAAGTGTGGTTAAATCGGCCAAATCTGTTTGGGCGGTTGGAGATCTTATTGCTAAAGTTCTACCCCCAACTGAGGCAGAACTAAAGCATTTGAGCGCAGATAAAACTCTTATATCTTTTTTCTATCCTGGACAGTCAGAAGAGGCGCTGCAGTCAGCTACCAAATCTGCAGCAACAGTGGTGGCAATGGATATGGTGCCGCGGATTTCACGCGCGCAAAAAATGGATGCTTTGTCGTCTATGGCTAATGTTGCAGGATACAGAGCTGTTGTTGAGGCTGGGCATAATTTTGGACGCTTCTTCACGGGCCAAGTAACTGCAGCGGGCAAAATTCCACCCGCAAAAGTATTGGTTATTGGCGCAGGTGTTGCAGGGCTAGCTGCGATAGGTGCAGCTCAATCTCTTGGCGCTATTGTCAGGGCTTTTGATGTTCGGCCTGAAGTAGCAGAGCAGATAAACTCGATGGGTGCAGAATTTTTGATGCTGGACTTTGAACAGGCAAGTGATGGAGCTGCAACGGGCGGTTATGCAGCGCCGTCTTCCCCAGAGTTTAGGGAAAAGCAACTAGCTCTCTTTCGTGAGCAAGCGCCAGATGTTGATATAGTTATCACTACTGCCTTAATTCCTGGACGAGACGCGCCCAAATTATGGCTTGAGGATATGGTCAAGTTAATGAAGCCTGGATCCGTGATTGTTGATCTAGCAGCGGAGCGAGGAGGTAATTGCGATCTTACGGTTTCAGGTGAGCGAAGCGTAACAGAAAATGGTGTCGTTATCCTAGGGTACACTGACTTGCCAAGTCGGATGGCAGCGCAATCATCAAACCTTTACGCCAATAACATTTTCCACTTTTTAAGCGATCTCACTCCGGAGAAGGATGGTAAGGTTGTTCACGATATGGAAGATGATGTGATTCGGGGGGCTACAGTTACTCACCGAGGTGAGGTAACCTTTCCGCCGCCGCCACCTAAAGTACAGGCCATAGCGGCGCAGTCGGCGCCGAAGGCGCCTGAGAAAACAGCAGAGGAAATAAGAGCTGAAGAGATGGCTGCGGAACGGGCATTTGGACGGCGGCAATATGGCCTGATCGCCTTAGGGAGCTTGGCTATGCTCGCTATTGGAACAGTGGCACCTGCAAGCTTTCTAAATCAGTTTGTAGTTTTTGCTTTAGCTTGCTTCGTGGGTTTTCAAGTCATTTGGAATGTCAGCCATTCCTTGCATACGCCTTTGATGGCTGTAACTAACGCTATTTCAGGCATTATCATTTTGGGTGCGTTGCTTCAACTTGGAGGTAACGGACCCGTGGTTTGGACTTTAGCTGGAATTTCTGTGCTCATTGCAACAATAAATATCGTGGGCGGTTTCATGGTCACGCGGCGAATGCTCGCGATGTTCCAACGCGGTTAGGGAGATAAGATCATGCTTAGCACGGGATTACAAACTGCCGCATATGTTGTGGCTATTATTCTTTTTATCTTAAGTCTCGGGGGGCTATCGGGGCAGGAAAGCGCAAAGCGCGCTGTTTGGTACGGCATCGTAGGTATGGCGTTAGCTGTTTTAGCCACAATTTTTGGGCCAGGTGTTGGCCTTGATTGGGGGCTGTTAGTTCTCTTAGCTGTTGGCTCCATCTTGGGTATTATCGCCGCCCAAAGAGTGGCAATGACAGAGATGCCTCAGCTAGTTGCAGCATTGCACTCATTTGTTGGCTTGGCAGCAGTATTTATTGGACTTAATTCAGACATGATTGGTACTGAGGGGCTCACACTTGCTGAGGTCCGAATCCATGAAGTTGAGGTATTTTTAGGCGTATTTATTGGAGCCATAACGTTTACCGGATCAATCATTGCGTACGGTAAGCTGGCTGGAGTTATCGATGGTAAGGCTCTGATTTTACCCGGTAGAAATGTCTTGAACCTTTTAGGCGTCGTCATCAGTTTGGGCCTGCTTGTAGCTTACCTGAATCATGCTGGACCTTGGACGCTTTGGGTTATGACGGCCATAGCATTTCTTATTGGAGCACATCTGGTTTGGGCTATTGGCGGGGCTGATATGCCGGTTGTGGTTTCGATGCTTAACTCATATTCAGGTTGGGCGGCTGCAGCAACAGGGTTCCTTCTACACAATGACCTTTTAATCGTAACAGGCGCGTTGGTTGGTTCTTCAGGTGCAATTCTTTCGTATATCATGTGCAAAGCAATGAACCGCTCCTTTATTTCCGTTATTTTGGGGGGGTTTGGGGGCGCGAGCGGCCCGGCTATGGAAATAGAGGGGGAGCAAGTGGCGATTGATGTGGGCGGAGTTTCTGCTGCTTTAGAAGCCGCCTCAAGTATCGTAATCGTTCCCGGATATGGGATGGCGGTCGCTCAAGCTCAGCAATCAGTCTCAGAGCTGACGCGTCGCTTGCGTGCGAGAGGTAAAGAAGTGCGCTTTGCAATCCATCCTGTAGCAGGTCGGTTGCCAGGTCACATGAATGTTTTGCTCGCCGAGGCGAAGGTGCCTTACGACATTGTTCTGGAAATGGATGAGATTAATGACGACCTATCAGATACAGACGTCGTTATCGTCGTGGGCTCCAATGACATTGTAAATCCAGCTGCGCAGGAAGATCCAAATAGCCCAATTGCTGGGATGCCAGTACTTGAGGTTTGGAAAGCTGCACAAGTTTTCATTCTAAAACGTGGCCAAGGAACGGGATACTCAGGGGTGGAGAACCCGCTCTTCTACAAGGAGAATAGTCGGATGTTTTACGGCGATGCGAAAGCTAGCTTTGATTCTCTACTTGGAGAGATATCTTAACCACTTGCGCTGCAGGGTCTTATCGGAAGGCCACGTAACCTAATCTTGATTGACGGTTTTATTTGCTACTTGGCTGCGCTCTCGCTTAGCAAGCTGCCCCTCTACGAGAGGATAGAGGAGCATAAGAGCTGAGAGAGAGAGAAAAGCGAGTGTCATGGGCCTTTGCCAGATAAAGCTAAATCCAGTGTAGTCTGGGTCCATTAAGGCGCGTCCCATATTATCTTCTAACGGAATTCCTAAAATGAAGCCGATAACGATGGGTGCAATTGGAAATTTCGCGAGCCGTAAGATTGTAGTGATCACGCCAAGTATGATCATGGTAAACAGTTCAGCAGAATTTTGGCTAGTCAGGTATGCTCCTACCATCGAGAAGAAAATTACAAATGGGATAAGGTAGGTTCGCGGAACTGTTAGCAGCTTTGCTATGTATGGAATCAATGGATAGTTCAGGATTAATAGTACAACGTTTCCAAAGAACATCGAAATTATGATACCCCAAAAAATTTGTGGGTTTTCATTTATCAGAGCTGGCCCTGGAGTCACTCCTAAAGAAATAAGCGCAACGAGAAGAATGGCGGTTGTACCTGAGCCTGGAATGCCGAGTGTTAACATTGGTACAAATGAGCCGGTTGAGGCAGCATTGTTAGCAGTCTCTGGAGCGCAGAGACCGCGCACTGAACCTTTACCAAATTCATCCCGCTCCTCTTTCGGGGCCAGATTTCTCTCTACAGCATACCCCATGAGAGAGGCTATTGTAGCCCCCGCACCTGGCATTACACCGATAAGAAATCCAAAGACTGACTGCCGCCCAATTACAGGCGCCATTATTCGAGCCTCCTGTCGGTTAATCCGCATTTCTTTAATTTGCTTTTCTTTTCCATCACCCTTGAGCCGACCTCTGTTCTTGTCGAGGATTAAGAAAAACG
>CAXQZM010000021.1:0-35754 GCA_964228455.1 Alphaproteobacteria bacterium
ACAATAATAGTTACTTCCGCAATGCCGTTCTACTAAGACATAAAAAAAGCCCCGCCTAAGAGCGGGGCTTTCTATTTAACCTATGAGGTAAGATTTAGAGCTGGGCTAAAACAGTAATTTCGCCGTCTACAACTTCTTGTAGCATGTATGCACCAGCAGCTTCGCCGGGACCTACAAGCTCAACATTAGTCATACCAACGTAGTCGATATCTCCACCTTCCGCTAGCACCTTAAGGGCCGTAGCAAGATCACCAGCTTCAATTTTCTGACCAGGTGCATTAGCAACATCAAACACTTTAGATGCAGCAGCAGCTGAGTCAGATACTGACCCAGCAGCAGCCATGGAAAGCAAAGTTAACGCAGCTGCGTCATATGCCTCACCTGCATATGGATCTTTTGGTGACTCTTCAGTGCCAGGTAGTAAACCAAATACACCATCAAGGTCTGCACCAAGAGCAGCCATAATTGAGTCACCCCACATCGCTTCACCGAAAATGATTTGCTCAAAAACGTCACCGTCGATTACGCCTTCTGTAATTCCGCGTCCGCCGCCATCAAGATAACCAAACACCGCAACCGCTTCAGACCCAGTTGCGCCTAGCGAGCTCACTTCGGCGTTGTAATCAGCTTTACCGTCTTCGTGAGGTAGAGAAATGGAAACATTTCCCCCAAGAGCAGTGAAGCTCTCTACAAATGCATCAGCAAGGCCTACTCCGTAATCGTTATTTGTATAAGTAACAGCAACATCTGTGAACCCGCGTGACATCGTCTCTTCAGCAAGCACTGCACCTTGACGAGCGTCCGAAGGTGATGTGCGGAAGAACAAGCCATTGTCTTCAGCAGTCGAAAGTGCTGGTGATGTCGCTGATGGCGAAATCATTAGCACTCCATTTGGAACCGCAACGTTCGCAAGCACGGCACCGGTAGCGCCTGAGCAAAGAGCACCTACAATAGCAGCAACACCATCTGAGGTCACTAAGCGTTCAGCAGCGGCAGTTGCTGCGTCGGCATCTACGCAAGTTGAGTCAGCGACAATACCAGCGAATGAATGTCCCATGACGCCGCCAGCTGCATTCACCTCAGCAACTGCAGACTCAGCTGCGGCAACCATAGCAGGTGCAAGTGATTCAGCAGGACCAGTCAGGCCCAAAAGAATAGCGACGTTAACAGTATGTTCTGCAGAGGCAGAAGCTGCAGTCATAATAGCTGCAGACCCAAGAAGAAGTTTCTTCATGTTATTTCCCTCCAAAGGAATAGTAATCAAACACCCAGCATAAATGCGGGGATTAGGCTCTTTAGCTGGCGATTCTGCTATAGCGCAAAACAAAAGCGGCCTAAATTTTCCTAAACGCAAGTTTTCGTGCTGATTAGCAACTTTCTGAGAAACTCAATGGCCGATAGACCGCATCCTAGTTAAAAATAGCGCGAGAATAACTGCCCCGGCGTAAAGAAACATTTGTGGATCTGGAAAAGTAAAAGACACCACGGCAACTATCAATATAGTTATAAAAGGTTGCAAGTACTGAACGAGCGAACCCCGGGCAGCCCCAACTATAGCAAACCCCGCATAAAAGAAAAAGAAGCCAGCCCACTGAGCGCCTAAAGCGCCAAATATTAATCCCGCCCATGCATCTAGGCTCGCTACAAAATCTAATGTCGGCCATAATACTGCAAACCCCAAAAACTGAACCGGAAGTGCCATTATAGAAGCCCAACAAATTACCTGCCACGCGGGGATTTCACGAGCAATTCGTCCTGCCCACGCATAAGAAAAACCAACTAGTAGAGAGGCAATTAGTGCCAGATGACCTGCCGAGACGCCTCCGAATCCTTCTTGAAGGATAAAGGCCGCGACCAAACCACATGCCAGCAAAGATCCTATCCAAAACCATGCATTCAAACGCCTTTCTGGCTCAATGAACCTAGCAAAGAGTGCAGTTGAAAGCGGCAGTACAGCGATCACAACTGCTCCATCATCAGGCGCAACAGTACTCATCCCTACATTGGTAAAAAATGGAAAAATGAAACCAGTGCCTACGCCTGCGTAAATTAGGCGTCTCCATTGATCGCCCCGTGGCAAAGGAGGACGAAGAATGAGTAAAGTGGCGGCGGAAAGTAGCCCACCAAGGGCCGATCGACCTACTCCCGCAGTAAATGGGTCAAACCCAGATACCGCAAGCGCGCTAAACGGCAAGGACGTAGCAAAAAAAACAACCCCTACAAAGACAAGTATATAACCTCGAAGTGAGGAAATCATCCAACGAACGCTTTCTCAACAACGTATTCAGCGGGACCTGAGTTTGCCCCCTCCCGCAATCCAAACCCTTCGAGAATATTTTTCATGTCAGTATTGAGCCCTACAGACCCACATACCATGGCACGGTCCGTCGCCGCCCGAATGGAGGTTACACCAACTTGTGAAAAAAGGCTTCCATCCAAAATCTTGTCCGTAATACGGCCCATAGTCTCACTAGGATCTCGCGTGGTTGTAGGCACGTAAGTTAGCTGGTCATTAACCAGCTCACCTACCAGTGGATCATCTTTTAGAGCACTGATCAATTCTCTACTGTATGCGAGTTCATCAACGTCTCTACAAGTATGAGTGACAATTACCCGACCATAGGACTCATAAGTTTCAGGATCTCGAAGTATAGACGCCCATGGAGCAAACCCAGTGCCGGTGCCAAAGAGCCATAGTCGATCACCTGGAGTCAATGCGTCATGAACTAAGGTACCAACGGGTTTTGATCGGATTAAAACCTCATCACCCACCTCAATATGTTGTAAGCGTGAGGTTAGAGGCCCGTTTTCTACCTTTATTGAATAAAATTCTAATTCATCTGCCCATGCTGGCGACGCAATAGAGTATGCTCGCATTATTGGTTTACCATTATCCCCAGGCAAACCGATCATCACAAATTCTCCTGAACGAAAGCGTAGCGCTGCAGGCCGAGTTATACGAAAAGAAAATAATCGCTCGGTCCAATGTTTCACAAAGGTTACGGTTTGCGCATCTGCCATGATAGCTTACAAGGCTCTTCGTGGACCAAAATCAAGATCCGTTTGCAATCCTTTCAGCTGCTTTAGCAACAAGCGGCTTGCGAATTCTGCACAGTGGCGCGCCAGCTGACGAATGGCCAATCAATAGGAACATTCAATCTGTTCTTATTATTGGTCATGCAGGAAGCGAATTTTGGCCTTACTTCAAAGACAGTCCGGAATTTTCCGATGGAGATCTTGATCCGCTTGATCGCTGGTCAGCTAGAGTGATCAAAGCAGCCGCACCAAACATGTTTTTCGTCTCTCCAAGTGATGGCCCTCCCTATGCCCCTATTCATGAATTAGCAGAAGGAGGCTCAATGCATCCCAGCCCACTAGGGATGCTGGCACATGCCGAGTTTGGCCTTTGGATCGCGATCAGGGGTCTTCTCTTAACCACTGAAAGTCTGCCACGCAGCAGGCCAACAAATCCTATTGATCCAGATTCATTTATAGAATGCTTTAATGCTTGCCCAGTAAATGCTTTTAGTAACAACAGTTTTGATGCTGGATCCTGTGCTAATCATTTAATAAATAACGAAACCGCGGAATGTTGGTCAGGTTGCTCTGCAAGAAAAGCATGCACTGTTGGCTCCGATTGGATATATGAAGACACCCATGCAAAGTTTTACATGGACGCTTTTACCTCAGCCATGCAAAAGCGTAAAATATGAAGCGGGCTCTTTTAATAACTCATGGACCCAATCCTCCCAAAGATTACGTTAGCCAGTCGTTAGGTAGGATGGGTGTGTCTCGTGAATGGCGTTGCTTACCTAAGGGTCATCAATTGCCGTCACCCGATCCTGATGAATTTGATTTAGTTGTTGTATACGGCGGTCCTCAACTGTTGAGTGACCTTCAACCTGAAGAGCAGTACTTGCTAGATGAAGTCTCGTGGGTCCGTCAGTATGTCAAAGCTGGTGGTGCATATCTTGGGCTTTGTCTTGGCGCTCAAATTTTAGCAAAAGCGTTTGATGCAAATGTTTGGCGGCACCCAGATAGTGCGAGGGAAATCGGATACTACTCGATCAGCCCAACCGATGCAGGAATTAAGCAAGGGCTCCCAGAAGACTTGATGGTCTATCATTGGCATCGAGACGGGTTTGATCTACCAAAAAATGCAACACTCCTTGCGGCTGGAGAATTGTTCCCGAATCAAGCCTTCAGCCTGTCTGAACGCGTTTTAGCAGTCCAGTTCCACCCAGAAATCACGGATCAAATGATTGCTGATTTTTCTGATAGAGCACCTGAGGACGCCGACCGAGCACCAGGCGCTAAACATCGCAGTACACACAAATCAGATTATGAAACCTACCAAAGACGTGTTCATAGCTGGATGGAGACTCAGCTGGAGCTTCTACTTGCTTCATAAAATTGCTTGGCTTTTTCGATGTCATCTGGCCGATTGATATTAAAGAAATAATTGCCTGATCCCCACTCTTCGTAGGAGTAACCACCGAGTTTTTCAGATGCACGATCAATTTTACGCTCACCTGAGTTAACAAGAGCTTTTAACTCATTGATTACATTAGTATTCCAAGCTCCAAAAATTGGGTGGAGCTGCTCACGTTGCTGTGCAAAGCGCACTTGTTTCTCTCCATTCCTTGTAAGACGTTCTACTAAATCAAGCGGGGCAAAAGGACTATCAGCAGGCGCTGTTACGACCCATTTAAACCCGCGTTGCTTTGCAAACTCAATGCCAGCTAATATTCCAAATAGTGGGCCTTGGTTAGTAGCCGCATCATGCAATAACTGGCGAGATTCTTGGCCAAAAACTTGTTCATTCGCTGAGATTGCTAATAAACTTACCTGAGGTTCTAAGCGGCTAATGGCATGGCTAATTAATGGCTTTCCCCCAAGGGGCTCATACCTTTTATCCCTGCCGAAACGCGTTGCTTTGCCACCTGCCAGGATTAAGCCAAGGGTTCTATCTACCTGGATCAAAGTTCAATTCCTTGGGATCGATATCATGAAGTAGCCGCTCTGAACCAGCCAACATTACAAACCTTCGGCCTCGCGCCCGACCAATTAGGGTAAGGCCAACTTCACGCGCTAAGTCGACGCCCCACCTAGTAAAACCAGATCTGCTTATAAGGATCGGCACGCCCATCTGCACAGTTTTTATTACCATCTCTGATGTGAGGCGACCTGTCGTAAACATGACCTTATCATGAGTAGGCAGCCCTGTGTCCCAGACATATCCCCGTATTTTATCGACGGCATTGTGTCTTCCTACATCCTCCATGTAAACTAGTGGCCGTTCACCAGATGCTAAAACGCAGCCATGTATCGCTCCGGCTTCTAAATAGAGAGAAGGGGTTTGTGTGATTGCTTTTAAAAGCCTGTAAAACTCCGAAAGCATTAGCTTCGGCCCAACAGGTAATTTCTTACCCTCTAACCCATCCATCAAAGAACCAAACATGGTTCCTTGGGCGCAGCCGCTCGTAACGGTTCTCTTTTTCAACTTAACATCCAAGTTTAGATCATTCGAAGTTCGGATAACCATGACACCTAGATCTTCATCTATCTCGATCTCTTCAATTTCCTGCAAATCCGTGAAAAAACCTTGTCCAGCAATCCAACCAAGCGCCAACCAACGAAGATGATCACCAATGGTCATCAAAGTGACCACCTCATGATCATTTATAAATAGTGAAAATGGCCGCTCCGCAATTAAGGGAGTTTTTATGCTATCACCGCGCTCATTCAAAGCATCTAACTGACTAATTAGTCCAACTGCCTGAGATGGAGGCACCAAATAGGTGCCCAACGTGTTTTTTCCTTGGGTCCTCATAATCAATCACTATAGAGCGGCGAGATGAACTGGTTAAGCCACATCAGCGACTTCGCACTTCTTTTTTTTGACGCTACCCTGTGGGAGGTAACGGGCAGGTCACTTTTCGTTTCTCTTATGGCGACCTTAATATCAATGAACTTAGGATTAATACTTGCCCGTTGCTTGTTGCAAGCCCACAGTCGGTGGGCAAAGTTTTTTGATGCTCTTTTAGGGGCTTTTGTTGCGATACCAGCAGTAGTTATCGGCCTTTTAGCACTCCTATTTTTCACAAGCTCGATATTTAAGGAGAGCCAGATTACCTTGACAATTGTTCCAATGATGTTGGCCCAAGCGCTGTTATTAACACCACTAGCAGCAACGCTCTGCTTAGGAGCACTTCGAACTCACTTTAAATTAATCGGAGAAGAGCTAGTATCTCTTGGCGCCTCAAATAGCGCCATGTTTAATGTGCTTATTCGAGAGTGCTGGCCAACGTTAATTGCTACTAGTATTCTAGTGCTCTCGCGTGGAATTGCTGAAGTGGGTACTGTTTTAATTATTGGTGGAAATGTTGAAGGACGCACTCAGGTGCTCACAACACTCATTGCAGAGAAAGCGCGCATTGGAATTTATGAACAAGCTATCGCGCTCTCACTTATTTTGATTATTATAGCCCTGATTCTCTCGTTAGTGGTCCGAACTCTACAAAAAAGGTTTGAGACATGAGAGCAGCAAGCGTACAATTCTCTAACATCACGGTAGACCTGAGAGGTGCTACCCGTCTGCATGGACTAACACACACGCTATCCGGAACTGGAATCACGGCGCTGGTTGGCTCAAACGGGGCAGGAAAATCACTACTTTTAAAAGTACTTCACGGACTTATTCCAATTACCCGTGGACAAGTTCGATGGGCAAAGGATCTAGCAGGCGAGCGCCGTGCCCTAATGCGTCAGCAACCGGACTTCCTACGCCGCTCTGTTCAAGAAAATCTAGTCTTCGCACTCGAAATTAATGGTTGGAAAAGCAACCAAGCTCGTGTGCGCAGTGAAGAGATGCTTGACTGGATGCAACTTGAGCAAAGCGCAAATTTGATGGCAAATACACTTTCGCCAGGTGAGCGCTCGCGCTTAGCTATGGCAAGAGCTTTAGCGATTGAACCTGCAGTTTTACTACTTGATGAGCCTACCGCAAGCTTAGACCCAGAATCTGCGTTGGCAATGGAATCAGTGATAAGCTTTGTGCAAGACAGGGGTACAAAAGTTATCTTAGTCTCACACTCTCTTGGACAAGTTCGAAGATTGGCAAGTGATGTTTTGATGCTTGATCAAGGACAGTCTATATTTTTTGGACCTACAGATAAGTTCTTTAGCAACCCTGGCAATCCGCGTGCCAGTGCTTTCCTTCATGGAGCTGGCTTTTCTTTGGACGAGGCAGTTTGATGTTAGTGCGCTTTACAATAGCCACTTGGATATGTGTCAGCTCCATCATTGCCTGGTTACTCTGGCCTGAACCAGAAGCAGACAAGCGATCATTGCGATTAGGCTCAACGACCTCTACCCAGGATTCTGGTTTACTGGACTATCTCCTTCCAATTTATGAGTTAGAAACGGGCGTCCAAGTTCTTGTGATTGCGAAAGGGACTGGTGCAGTGATACGTGATGGCCTGGCCGGACAGGTAGATGCCTTGCTGGTTCATAACAGAAAATTAGAGGATAACTTGGTTGATCAGGGATACGCGCTCAACCGCTTACCTATCATGTCAAACAACTTCCTAATCGTTGGGTCATCTGAGTTCCGAGGCTATGAAAATCTAGCTGGGTTGCTACGTGTTCTTGCTTCAGGGCAGAGGGGCTTATTTCTCTCTCGAGGAGACAATAGTGGGACACATGCTGCTGAGATAGAAATGTGGTCTTCATTTAACTATGACCCACATAACTTTAGTGATTGGTATTCGAAAACTGGCACCGGCATGGGGCAAACGCTAATCACCGCGAACTCTAACAGATCTGCAACCCTGGTCGATAGTGCCACCTGGGCCCGCCATGGCGATAAAGACAAACTGAGGATTTGGTATAGCGGGCATGAGTTACCAAATGATTACGGATATTTAGCACTGAATCCTAATGTAGTCTCTGGAGTTCAAAATGAGCTTGCAACGGACTTTGGAAATTGGCTTGCCGGACCAACTGGTCAGGCAGCAATCGGGAACTACCTGATAGGAGATATGCAAGCATTCTTACCCCACAAAACTCCATGAAATATCCAACAGCTGGCTTCATCGTTATTGGTAACGAAGTGCTATCAGGCCGCACTCGTGAAGGGAACCTACAAACTCTAGCGCAAAAACTATCAACTTTAGGGATCGAAGTTCGCGAGACACGGATTGTTTTAGACCTGGAACCACACATAATTGACTGTATCCGGGAATTGTCGTCCAAATACAGTTATGTCTTCACCTCCGGCGGTATTGGACCAACTCATGATGATATCACTGCTGCAGCGGTCGCGAAAGCTTTCAACACAGAACTCTATGAAGATCCAGCCGCAAGAGAAATGTTGCTGTCTCATTATGGACAAGAAAATTTAACAGATGAGCGCCTTAAAATGGCGCAAGTTCCCCGAGGATCTCGTTTGATTGAGAATCCGGTTTCGAAAGCTCCTGGGTTTTGGCTTAATAATGTTCTTGTAATGGCGGGAGTACCTAAGATCTTTGAAGCACTAGTAGATAGCGCCCTTCCATTTTTGGAGGGCGGAATACCCGTAGCTTCGGGAACATTAGTTGTTCAAATAGGCGAAAGCTTGATTGCTGGAATCATGAGTGACGTAGAGGCTAACTTTTCGCAGCTGACGGTAGGTTCTTACCCTTATTTCCGCGCAGGGCAGCATGGAACATCGATTGTTACGCGGTCTCGAAATGAGAAAGATGTAGAAACCGCAATGGAAACTCTGACGCAACGGTTAGAGTACGTTGGTTATCGCGTTGAGAATCAAGGCATTCAGTTACCTAAGTAATTGGTCTAGGAACAACTTATGAGCTCTTTACGTCTAACCTTCTGCGCTTCTGGCACTGCTGAGGCCCAAGAAACTCTCTTGAAGCTGCAAGCGATTTATCCTGATTCTGGATCAGATGCGGACGTTCTGGTCTGCATCGGTGGAGATGGGTTTCTTTTAGAAACCTTATCGAATGCTCCAAAGCTGCCAGTTTATGGAGTTAATCTGGGTACCGTTGGCTTCTTGCTAAACCCCTTTGTTCCAGAGGGTTTGGTTGAGAGGGTCGCTCACGCTCGAAGTATATCAATCCATCCTCTAGAAATGCGTGCGGTCGACACCAACGGTGGTGAGCATAAGATAAATGCACTTAATGAAGTAGCACTATTTCGACAAACTCGTCAGGCTGCACAAATAGAGATCGAAATCGACGATACCCCTCGAATGGAGGCATTGGTGTGTGATGGTATTCTAGTCTGCACACCCGCGGGATCTACGGCATACAATCTATCAGCTCATGGGCCCATCTTACCACTCAGATCAAAGCTCCTCGGCCTCACGCCAATATCAGCATTTCGGCCTAGGCGCTGGAGAGGTGCGTTATTACCAGATGATTCAAAAGTAACCTTGCGAATCACAGATCCAACCAAACGACCAGTATCGGCCACCGCTGATTCTACGGAGGTAAGAGATGTTAGTGAAGTCCATGTCCGACTAACTAAAAATCAAGCGCAGACCTTACTGTTTGATCCTGATCACCACCTCGAGGAACGGATTATGCAAGAACAATTCCAGGAATGATTAATCATCTGAAAATCAATAAAATTAATTGGGATGAGCGAGCAGATATTCATATGTCTGATCCCGATGACTGGTACGGAGTTAAAGAGTTTTTAGCTGGATCAAATGCTCTCAACCCAATCGAGAAACAGGCCCTTGGAGACCTAGCAGGCCTCAAGGTACTGCACCTCCAGTGTCACATAGGCCTGGATACACTCTCTATTGCCCGTGACGCTCAAAAAGTAGTTGGTGTAGATTTTTCGAGTAACGCTTTGGCTCATGCGCGTGATTTGGCAGAGAGATCAGGATTATCCCATAAAGTCACATGGATAGAATCAGATGCATTGTCAGTTACCCCATTATTGGACAGTGACTTCGACTTAGCATTTGCTTCATGGGGGGCAACATGCTGGCTGCCAGATATCTTCAAGTGGGCCAACGTAATGGCAAGTGCCCTTAAACCAGGCGGACGATTATACTACATCGACGCCCATCCAGGAACATTCACTCTCGAATATAAGGATGACAAACTCACGCCAACATATGACTACCGTACGCCCCGCAACAAACCCCTGAGATTCCACTCAGAGTTTTCTTACAATGAGTCCAATACTCGAGCTAGACAAACTTTATCTGTCGAGTGGATGAGGCCAATATCCGATTACTTGAGTGCAATTCGACAAGCGGGGTTGGACTTGGAAGACTTCCAAGAACATGAATTCATACCTTGGCGTGGCTTTCCTATAATGGAAAGAAGTTCGGAGGATCGTCAATATCGATTGCCTCCCGAACATCCTAGAACTCCCCTCGCTTTTAGCTTTTGGGCTCGGAAAATTGATTAGCGCGGCGGAAGATATCGTTATTCACTCCTCCGGAAGACGGCTCTATGCCCTCGGGGCATTTGCTTCATTTTGCTTTGTTGGAGGTATTTTCCAACTCTTACCACTTCTCGAGGCTCAGGAACTAAAATCTTTCTGGGGTTGGACATTCATACTTATGTGCGTTTTGTTTGCAGTCTGGGCAATATGTGCATTCTGGATTGGACTGAGGCAGCACGAAATAGCTTATCGCCTCACTGAAGAAGGGGTTTATTTTGGTAACCAATCTGATCCTGCTTTCCAATGGAAAGAGATCCAGGGCGCCCGCCTTGTTCGGGGAAAACGGCGAAGCTACGTAGCTATCATTTTGAAAGATGGAGCGAAATTCAATCGCGCCGGTATCTTACCAGACTTGATTGCAACGTTCTTAGGAAAGCCAACAGATTCAGGTGTTGTGGTCTCTAATGTTGACACCCGTATAGATTTTTCAACGTTATTAGACTTGATACGGCCTTTCCTACGCACATATGGCCTCTCAGAACTGACAGAAAGTTAATCTTTATGCCTACAATATACGTTACGGATCGAGATGGTCATACCCAAGAAGTAGAGGGCACCAATGGATGGTCCCTAATGGAGGCAATTCGTGACGCAGGAATGCCAATCGAAGCAGCTTGCGGAGGTTGCGCATCATGTGCAACTTGTCATGTATATATAGACGGTGATTGGTTTAATAAATTGCCCAATATGGGAGAAGAAGAAGAAGATATGTTAGACCTTGCTTTAGAGGTGCAAGACACATCTCGGCTCTCATGTCAGGTAAAACTTAGTGACGACATCCATGGATTAAAAGTCACCCTAGCACCGGACTAAATCTTGGACCCAATACTCATAGCTATACAGCTGATCTCGCTACTTATTGGTTTTTCTTTGCACGAAGCAGGACATGCTTATTGCGCAAGTTTTCTTGGCGACAATACTTCTCAGAAACTCGGTCGACTCACAGCTAATCCATTGAAACACCTCGACCCGTTTGGATCAGTAGTACTGCCAATAATGTTAATTCTGGCTGGGTCCCCATTTATTTTTGCAGCAGCAAAACCAGTACCTGTTAACCCAAGAAATTTTAAGCGCCCTTTTGCTGACTTTGCAATCGTCGCACTCGCGGGTCCGATGGTTAACATTTTTTTGGCGCTCGCTGCCGCGCTTACGATGCGCTATACTGGACTTGATAACGCAATGCTAATTACTTTTTTAGTTTTCTTCATCTGGATCAACCTTGTATTAGCATTCTTTAACCTTCTTCCTATTCCGCCACTAGATGGCAGCAAAGTGCTCGCTGGGCTACTACCGCGCGCCGCGGCATCACAGTTTATCAGGTTAGAGAAATTTGGTTTCCTATTTCTTATTCTTTTAATTTTTGGAGGCAGTCTTTTACCCTTCTCTCCATTAGCGGAATGGATTTTCTTTCTAAAAGCCGCATTTAATCCATTACTAGAGCACGCAGCTGGCTTTCCACTTGGTGAGCAAATGGACCAGCTATTTGGAATATGATGAGTTTCTTAATTGTTTATTTGTCCGAACTAAGAAAAGTCGCATCCGTTTTAGCACATGGCGCGATTTGGGGGACTCAACCTTCCGTTTCCGTCTGCTAAGGGATTAGCAAATCGATTCTAATCTAAGAAAGTTCCAGTATGTCAGATGTGGAAGACGATATCATCCTATCAGAGCTACCAGATGAAGAGCTGGTTGAGCAAATGCACGATGATCTTTACGATGGGCTTAAAGAAGAAATCGAGGAAGCAACACAGATCCTCCTAGATCGTGGTTGGGAACCATATCGAGTTCTTCAGGAGGCCCTCGTTGGAGGCATGACAATTGTCGGAATAGATTTCAGAGATGGAATACTGTTTGTGCCCGAGGTGTTGATGTCCGCAAATGCGATGAAAGCCGGTATGGCAATTTTAAAACCATTACTTGCGGAGACCGGTGCTGCATCTGTTGGGACAATGGTAATCGGAACCGTGAAGGGTGACATTCACGACATTGGGAAAAACCTAGTGGCGATGATGATGGAAGGTGCGGGTTTCACAGTTATTGATATTGGCATTAATAATCCGGTGGAGTCTTATTTCGAAGCACTTGAAGAACATAAGCCTGAGATCCTTGGAATGTCTGCGCTTTTGACAACGACTATGCCCTATATGAAGGTCGTAATTGATGCACTCGTAGAGAACGGAGACCGGGACAAATATGTTGTTCTGGTTGGTGGCGCGCCACTCAATGAGGCTTTTGCAGATTCTATTGGAGCAGATGCTTATTGCCGAGACGCAGCAGTCGCTGTTGAAACAGCAAAAGAAATGTTAGCGAGAAAGCATAACCAGTTGCAAGCTGCCCGCGCAGCATAGTTTGACCCTGTGCCGCTGATTAGAAAAGATTAAAAAAGTTCACTTGGCTAACGGTATGATGTCGCCTGCGGCGTAAATCTCCACAAGGTGGTCGCGGCTTGTCGCAGCATGGTAACTTTCTCAGGTAGGCAGCTTCAAACTCAGCTACACGAAAGTCTTACCGTATGGTTCAAACGATTGTTACATCCGCAAATAAGGAGCACATAATTGGTTTTGACCAACCCTTTACCATCATTGGTGAACGTTTGAATCCGACCAATCGAAATAAGTTTCTTGAGGAGCTAGCTGCCAAAGATTACTCCCGTGTAGAAAAGGATGCATTGGCACAAGTTGCAGCTGGCGCTCATATGCTCGACGTAAATGCCGGAATTCCGCCTCATATGGGATCTGAGCCAGAAATCCTGGTAGATATGATTAAACTTGTTCAATCTCTCACAGATCTGCCACTGGCGATTGATTCATCGGTCATAGATGCGCTGGAGGCAGGTTTAGCAGTCTACCAAGGCCGGCCCTTAGTTAATTCAGTGACTGGTGAAGAGGAGTCGCTAGAAAGAGTCCTGCCTCTTGTAAAAAAATATGACGCGGCAGTTGTAGCGATCTCAAACGACGAAACTGGTATCTCGAAGGATCCTGAGGTCCGGTATATGGTAGCCAAAAAAATTGTTGAACGCGCAGAGGATTATGGAATTCCAAGAAGCCAAGTTGTTGTAGATCCCCTAGTAATGCCCCTTGGTGCGCATGAAGAAGGAATGACCCAAACCTACACAGTACAAGCTTTTGAGATTGTAAAAAAAATGCGGGAAGACCTCAGGGTTAACACCACTTGTGGGCTTTCCAATGTCTCATTTGGACTGCCTAATAGGCATGCAATGAATGGCTTTTTCATGTGTGCGGCCCAAGCCGTTGGTATGACATCTGCGATAATGAACCCTCTTATGCCAATAGGTGAGCGCAAGATCCTTGCCCACCTCGAGGCAACGGCACCCGAACTGGTTCCACATTTTCCAAAGTACAATCTCGAGGTTACCGCAGCCTTAGCTACTGATGCTATGCTTGGGGTAGATCCGATGTGCCAGACTTGGATGGCTCGCTTTCGAACCCCGGCTCCAGCAGGCGAAGGCAGAGGCGGACGAGGCGGACGTCGCCGCCGAGCATAAGGTTTGGAGCAGTGAGTAAGATCTATTTTCTTAAACTAATGTCTCCAGGGCAACCTCTGCTTTAATCCAAACTTCTTCTGCAGCTTCTAGTTCATCTTTGAGCTGCTTCCTTAGGATCCCATAAGACTCGAGTTTAGCGGGCTCCCTAGTATAAAGATCAGGATCGGCCAATCGATCTTCAAGTTTAGAAATCATGGCAACTAGTCTATCCATATCTTTCTCCGCAGACCTCAAAGCAGCTTGCAAATCCTTCTTCTCCTGTTTCGTTATCCTTGGTTTCTGAGGGAGCGAGCGCACCTCAATGGATTCAGCGGTTAAAGACTGTTGTTTTTTTAAAAGAAGATCACGGTAATCATCTAGATCTCCCTCAAATGGCAAAACCAAACCATCACTAACTAACCAAAGGCTATCAGCGCAAGCTGCTACCAAATCTGGATCGTGACTAACTAGTATTACCGCCCCAGGGAAGTTTTGAATTGCTTGAACGAGAGCCTGTCGACTATCAACATCTAAGTGGTTCGTAGGCTCATCGAGCAATAGCACATGAGGCTGGCCCATTGACATCAAAGCAAGCAGCAATCGAGCTTTTTGTCCACCAGAGAGATCGCCAATGCGAGTTATAGCCCGTTCCGCTGCAAATCCAAACCCGCCTAATCGACGACGCACCTCAGTTTCAGATTTGCCTGGCATTAAACGACTCAAAGCGTCAATCGGTGTCTCAGAAAGGTTTAACGACTCAGCCTGATGTTGCGCAAAATAACCAACACGAAGCTTACTTGATTTTAGCGTTTCACCTGCCTCACTCTGCAGTTGTCCAACAATCAACTTTAATAAGGTTGATTTTCCCTGGCCATTTTTGCCTAACAGTGCGATTCTATCATCATAATTTAACTGAAAATTAATTTTAGAGAGAATTCGGTTGTTACCATAGCTCGCTTCAGCGTCTAAGAAGGTCAAAAGTGGGCTTGCAAGCGGCTTTGGCTCTGGAAAGTTTATCGGTAACGAACGTTCTGCAGACATAGCAGAAATGTCTTGTAGTTTCTCGAGCATCTTGACCCTGGATTGGGCCTGCTTTGCTTTGGAATCTTTGTACCGAAAACGATCAACGAAAGCTTGCATATGAGCCCTGCGAGCATCAATCTTGGCTTGGGCCTTTGCATCTAGCTCCATCTTCAATGCTCGCTGACGCTCGAATTCATCATATCCGCCAGTATATAATCTCAGCTTCTGATCCGATAGATGGGCAATTTGATTTACACATCGATTCAACAAACCGCGGTCATGAGATACCACAACTAGAGTGCCTGGATAAGTCTGTAAATATGACTCCAGCCAAATTGTTGCCTCAAGATCTAGGTGATTTGTTGGCTCGTCGAGAAGAAGTAAGTCAGGTTCAACAAATAAGAGAGACGCCAATGCGACCCGCATGCGCCAGCCGCCAGAAAATTCCTCACAAGAACGGCTCTGAGTATTTTCATCAAAACCCAAACCAGCCAAAATAGTTGCAGCTCGACTTTTTGCTGTAAATGCGTTCAAATCTGTAAGCCGATCGTAGATGGAAGCAAGGTCACCCTCCACTTCCCCTATTTCAATCGCGTGAGCGCGATTCAATAGTTTAAAAACTTCCTGGTCGGCCTTTAAGACCGTATCGATTAAACTTGCTGATCCGCCAGGTGCCTCCTGTGTAGTCATCGCCATAGACCAACGACTAGGAACACTTATCTCACCTTCATCAAGACCAACATCGCCATAGATCGCTCTTAACAGCGTTGATTTCCCGACCCCATTCTGGCCTACTAACCCAACACGTGAGCCAGGCCCAATGGAGAGGTTAGCGCTTTGTAATAAAGGCTTACCAGCTACTCTAAGGGTTAGTTTGTTTATGGATAACATTATGCTACTAAGTTTGAGGGCCGTGTCAGGATATAGATAGTTTCGGGGTAAATTTACCCCAGCCAAAAACATCAGGCGCTGCAAAACACCAGGTATTTTTATGTTATAATTACAAAAGAAACCGCCTTGCGGTAATTTCTTGGAAAGCAATTATAATCAAACCAGCGGTTACTTGCACAGCAGAGCTGCAATATTTCGAGCGATAACGTATCGTTTAGGGTAGCGGCTTGTTCTCCTTATCACTATAGGCGCCGCAAATATTAACTCAGATCATGAAGGGATATGAGACATGTCTCGCACTTTTTCTATTATTAAACCAGACGCCACCAAAAGAAATTTGACTGGTGCTATTAATATGATGATCGAAGAGGCAGGCCTTCGCATCGTTGGTCAACGCCGCATTCATATGTCAAATGCACAAGCGCGAAAGTTTTATGAAGTGCATGCTGAGCGTCCTTTCTATGACGAACTTGTTGAGTTCATGACTTCCGAACCAGTTGTAGTACAGGTATTGGAAGGCCAAGACGCAGTTTCAACTTACCGAGCCGTCATGGGCGCTACCAACCCCGATGAAGCAGACAAAGGCACAATCCGTCACTCCCACGCTCTCTCTATCGGCGAAAACTCAGTCCACGGATCTGACTCCGACGAAAACGCAGCGATTGAGATTGCGCAGTTCTTTGATGAGAGCGATATTGTTGGATAGCTTATAGTAAAGCATACTGAGGTTTAAAAAGGGGGCCGAGGCCCCCTTTTGTTTTTTGAATCTCCAAAATTTATTGGCTGATCCGGCCCTCAAGCTTCGGAGCGACGGTTCCCGCATCTTTTATATAGTCGATTAATTGGCTCGCCATCAGAACAGAAGCATTAGCGTCAATTAGAACTTCGCCTTCTTTCAATACGCTGTAACCATCGCCGCCACCAGCCATATAGTCATTCGTAGCAACGGTGTAAGTAGCAACTAAATCAAGTGGTGCGTTACCAACTGTGGCCGAAACTACTCGAGACATAGGTTCAGCACTCAAATCTACTACAACCGACATACCAGACACGTGAGGGAATCGCCCTGCACCATCTTCAACTTGAGAAAAGCCGTTTTCAAGTGCTGCCAAGATTTGCTCCCCGCTCAATGCTAGAGCCATCGTTTTGTTACCAAAGGGTAATTCAGATAGTATATCACCTGCAGTCAGTTCTGTACCTGGCGCATAAACCGCCTTGGCTCGAATACCTCCGCCATTAGTTATAGCAATATCGGTACCCATTGCATCACGCATGGCATCAGTAAGGAGATTCCCAAAAGTTGCTTCTCGGCCGCGGATAACAGGTCGTGTTGTGTCCATTTCCGTTGCTGTCACACCAATGACCTCAGCCAGCTCATCTGATAAAGACGCATCGAGTGTTGCAATGGTTGCGGCCACATCCGCCGTCGCCTCGTATGCACTTGCATCAATGACGCGAAAGCTAGGCGACCAACGGAAGCGGTCTCGGTCATCAATTCTCATGCTTAAGTCAATAGCTACAACAGTTTCAGCCTGCTCGCCCGACTCAGTCAGTACAACATCACCGTTCCAATAAGTCAGTTGAAAGTGGTCATCACCAGAGACAATGATGTCTGCCAGTCCCGTGCTTACTAGGGCGAAGTCTTCAGATTGAGTTAAGTGAACAAGTGCTATAATCAGGTCTGCACCTGCGTCTTTTAACTCGGCTGAGAGGTTTTCTGCAGCCAACATATAGTCCGTTACGTCATAAGGCGCGACAGAGGACTTAACCTCTGCACTCTCTGAAGTTAGGCCCATAATTCCAATCATAAAGCCATCAACATCAACCATCGCAGTTGCACTTGTATGAGGCACAGGCGAGCCTGTCTCGGTCACGACATTACCAGCAAGCATCGGAAAGCTGGTGTTAGCCAAGTTAGAAACCATTGCTTCCGGTCCAAAATCGAATTCGTGATTACCAAGTACCATGAAGTCTGGTGCAATCATGTTTAGAAGATCCACCATATGTGCACCCTGGTCAAAACCAGCAAGGATGGAAGGAGAGTAAGAATCACCTGCGTGAAGGAATAGCACATTCTCACGCTCAGATCGCTCAGACGCAACAACGCCAGAGAGGCCTCCAAGAGCATCAAACTGGTCAACATCATTTGTGGTCAAAAGAGTGAGGGTGGTTTCAGCTTTTGCAGCCCCAACCATAAGGGCGGCTAGCGCAATACCGGAGGTCAAATGTCTCATGGGAATAATCCTTTCTATTCGAAACAATAACTAAGTCCGAATACGAGACGATAATTACGAGTCCATGACAAATTTTGCGACATCTGTGGATGAATCAACCCACGGTCAGGCTCACCAATAGTTCTTCACCTAGAGGTTGAACCTTGAACGCCACACCCTTGGTTGCCTCACCCCGCAAAACATAGTCGGCTAGTTGATCTTCAAGGCTACGCTGTATGACGCGCTTGAGAGGCCGGGCGCCGTACAGTGGATCATAGCCGCGTATGGCTAGCCACTCTCGGGCTTCGTTACCCACTTCCAAACCTAAGGCCTGATCTTTTAAACGAGCAGACAAACGCGCAAGCTGAATATCTACAATACCACCCATCACCTCTGGTGATAGACGACTGAAGAGTAGCATGTCGTCTAATCGGTTAAGGAATTCGGGTCGGAAATAGCCCCGAACAACTTTCATGACTTCTTCCTCCAGCTCTGGCGTAATTATCGTTTGATCAGATTTGGCGAGCAGATCTGAGCCGAGATTGGAGGTTAAGATTATTAGCGTATTGCGGAAATCTACTGTCTTGCCTTGACTATCGGTTAGCCGACCTTCGTCTAGGATCTGAAGCAGCACGTTAAATACATCAGGATGTGCTTTTTCCACCTCATCAAACAAAATGACTTGGTAGGGCCTCCGGCGCACGGCCTCCGTTAAAACACCCCCCTGATCAAAGCCGACATAGCCAGGTGGCGCACCGATCAACCGCGCAACCGAATGCTTCTCCATATACTCAGACATATCGAGCCTGAGGAGAGCGCCGTCGTCATCAAAAAGAAATTCTGCCAAGGCCTTAGTGAGCTCTGTCTTACCCACCCCAGTGGGGCCAAGGAAAAGAAAAGAACCCTGCGGTCGATCGGGATCGGCTAACCCTGCGCGCGCGCGCCGGACCGCCTTTGATACTGCCTCTACTGCGTTTGCTTGGCCCACGACACGACCCTGCAGAGAGGTTTCCATAGTCAATAATTTTTCCCGCTCACCCTCAAGCATCTTGTCCATAGGAATCCCTGTCCAAGCAGCAACTACAGCTGCAACCTGCTCCTCAGTTACTTCTTCAGCAAGTGTTTTGGCCTCTGCTACCGCCTCCATCTCTGCCAGATGGCTTTCTAGCTCGGGTATCAATCCGTAGGTCAATTCTCCCGCCTTAGCCAAATCCCCATGACGTTTGGCGATTTCAACATCGGCACGCGCGCGATCCAAACGCTCCTTTACATCTCGGGCTTGGTTAAGCTTCTCCTTTTCTGCCTGCCATACCGCGGTCAAATCCGCTGAATGCTTTTCTAGGTTAGCCAGTTCGGCTTTAAGTATTGCCAATCTCTCTCTTGAGGCGGCGTCTTTCTCCTTGTTCAGTGCCTCACGTTCAATTTTCATCATCACTATACGTCTATCAATCTCATCCAACTCGATGGGTTTAGAATCAACCTCCATCCGCAAACGTGCCGCTGCTTCGTCCATCAAATCGATGGCCTTATCAGGCAAAAAGCGATCAGAAATATAACGATTAGAAAGGGTAGCTGCAGCTACTAATGCTGTATCTTGGAGACGCACGCCATGATGCAGTTCATACTTCTCTTTCAGGCCTCGTAAGATAGAGATAGTTTCTTCGACACTCGGCTCATCTACAAAGACGGGCTGGAATCGCCTTGCGAGGGCTGCATCTCTCTCAATATACTGCCGATATTCATCAAGCGTTGTGGCACCCACGGCATGAAGATCACCTCGAGCTAAAGCAGGCTTGAGTAGGTTTGAGGCATCCATAGCTCCATCAGTCTTACCTGCGCCAACTAGTGTGTGAAGCTCATCAATAAATACTAATGTTTTACCACCTTGGCCCGATAATTCGGACAGAACAGCCTTGAGCCGCTCTTCAAACTCTCCACGATATTTTGCGCCAGCGATCAAGGCGCCCATATCCAAAGACCAAAGTCGCTTGCCACGAAGAGATTCAGGGACATCTCCATTTACAATTCGAAGAGCTAAGCCCTCAGCAATAGCAGTCTTTCCAACACCTGGCTCACCTATGACAACTGGATTATTTTTCGTACGTCTTGATAGGATTTGGACAACTCGACGGATCTCTTCTTCTCGCCCAATTACGGGATCAAGTTTACCAGATTCTGCATCAGCCGTGAGATCTCGAGCATATCTTTCAAGAGCTTCATAGTTATTTTCAGCATTGGCACTATCTGCAGTTTTTCCTTTCCGAAGCTTATCAATTGCCGCTTCTAACTTAACTACAGTTAGCCCAGAGCGCGAAAAAATAGCACTAGCCGCCCCTTTAGATTTTGCAGTAGCCAAAAGAACGACTTCAGAGGTCACAAATTTATCACCACGATTATTGGCTATTAATTCAGAGTTCTCAAAAATCTTTAGCACATCTCGATGGACAACCACTTGACCTGCACCAGCTCCTGAAACTTGAGGCAAGGTCTTCACTTCCTTTAGCAAACCCTCAGAAGCCAACTCCCCATTTCCACCTGATAATTTAACAAGCTTCATCGCTAAACCGTCAGCATCCTGCATCAACGCTAAGCCAATATGCAAATCTGTAAGATGTTGGTGGTCAAATTGTGCTGCTATACTTTGGGCGTTTTGCACCAAAGATTTAGCTCGGTCCGTATAATTATCGAACTTCATATATCTCCTGTTCTGCTAGATCCTTTAAAGCGATAATAGCGATTGCATGAGTACCTGCCCGCATTCGGCACAAGTGGTTCCGGATTTCACATGGTCATTCAAACTTGCCCCTTCAAGATCTGAATACTAGAGCGCAGCGTATGACAGAAAACAAATACCCTCTTTATATCCTCCCTGGTGATGGAATCGGCAAAGAAGTAATGCGCGAAGTCCGACGTGTGATTGACTGGTTTGGTGATCAGCGTGGATTGAACTTCGAACTTGATGAGGGACTCGTCGGAGGAGCCTCATATGATTTACATGGGACCCCAATAACTGATGAGGTTATGGATCGAGCCCTCGAATTTGGTACGGTATTATTTGGCGCAGTTGGAGGCCCTCAATACGACAGCCTAGATTTCAGCCTTAGACCAGAACAAGGACTACTGCGCCTTCGTAAAGACATGGAGCTCTTTGCTAATTTGCGTCCAGCAATTTGCTTCGACGCTCTTACCAGCGCATCTTCTTTGAAACCAGAATTAGTCAGTGGCCTAGATATTTTGATTGTCCGTGAATTAACAGGTGGGGTTTATTTCGGTGAACCAAAGCACGTGATGGACTTACCTGATGGTCAGCGTGAAGGAGTCGACACGCAAAGATACACAACTGAAGAAATTCGTCGCATTGCGCGCGTCGCGTTTGATTTAGCAAGTAAGCGCCAAGGCCTGGTTCACTCCGCTGAAAAGTCGAATGTTATGCAATCAGGTGTCTTGTGGAAGCAAGAAGTCACTCACGTGCATTCAACTGAGTTTCCAGAGATTAAGTTGGAACATATCCTGGCAGACAACTGCGGCATGCAATTGGTCCGCGCACCAAAGCAGTTCGACGTTTTGGTGTGTGATAACCTGTTTGGAGATATGCTATCAGACGTAGCTGCCATGTTAACTGGCTCACTTGGTATGCTGCCGTCGGCGTCGCTAGGCGTGGAAGATAAAGCTGGCCGTCGCATGGGAATGTATGAACCGGTTCATGGATCTGCGCCTGACATAGCTGGGGAAGACAAAGCAAATCCAATGGCCTGTTTGCTATCGCTTGCTATGGCTTTTCGCTATTCATTTGATCTAGGGACAGAAGCAGATTTGCTTGAGAGGGCTGCAGAAGCAGTCCTCGCAAATGGATATCGAACTGGTGACATAATGTCTGATGGGATGAAGCTTACGTCCACGACAGGTATGACTGATGCTGTGCTTAGCGAGTTAACCAAATCAGTTAAGTAACAAGGATATTTAGTTTTTAGATGCGGTAAGAGCTTTTGGTGCTTTCGCGCGTTCGCGCTTAAGAGCCTCTTCTAGGGAGTCAATTTCTGTTTTTGCCTTTTCGGCCTCTTCTCGACTAGCATCAAGATCGCTCTCACTTCGCCTTGCGCGGCGAGTTTGTTGTCGTGCCCTGATCCGTGTTTGTCCTGCAAAAAACCAACCCAGCATAAGTCCTGCAAATAACCCTAAAAGTGAAAATAACACTAACCAAAGGCCTAAAGGTAAACCCTGCCAGCCAAATGGGAGCGGAAACCCCTCATTCTGCCACATACCTATCAAATATATATTTACAGGGGTTCCATTGGAATACACCACCCAAAAAATCAAAGTTGAAAGGGCAATGAATAAAAGACCGCTAAATAGTGCGCGCAACAGACTCATCTTGTTACGATAATCAATAGGCCCTGGGGGCCGCAAGTTTAAAGCTTAATCCGCGTTCAAACGATTGTGGAGAGTTTTTCCGACCTTGAAGAATGGAGCTCTTTTTGCTTCAACTTGAACTGGGTTTCCATTGCGGGGATTCCGTCCAATTCTGGCATCGCGTTCACGAACAGAGAACGCGCCAAAACCCCTTATCTCCACTCGACGTCCAAGTGCCAACGCAGAACCAATCTCATCAAACACTGTATCTACAACTCGCGCAGCATCGCCTTCTGGTAGATCCGGGTTCTGCTTTGCTATGATTTTCACAAGTTCTAAACGTGTCATGATACCAATCCCAAATTGCGGCTTTAGAAGCCTCTATGCTCTTTTCTGCGTTACCTTAAGGACCAGAAAACCTCATGAGTCCAAGGGCTTAGCAAAGAAAAATAGAATCCAATGCTTCCTGTTGCTTGGGCGCCATAGGCAGATTTAGTTCTCAACAAGAAATACTGATAGCTGACGGGTGATATCCGAGGCAGCCAGACTTGCTAGGTCTTTCCACAGATCTTCTTGTGTATCTAATGCCAGGGTTGGTAATTGAGGCTTGGCGTAAAGGCTTGAGCGGCTGGAAGAACCTGCCCACAACTCACTTCCATCTAGATCCAATAACCGCCCGTGAATCGTTAAGGTTTCTACTGCTGTTTGGAATTCTGAGTTCACGTCGAGAGGGACTCGAGTCGATGTCGAGACACGCGCGCGCAGCTCGTATCGTCTCTCAGCATTTAGTAAGTTTGGATTTAGACTTCTCTGCAAGGCTGATCGTGCAATCTGACCTTTTCTGTCTTCCATTGGAGACACGCTAACTTGTGCAAGAATACCTACCACGTTTGGATCGTAGGTCGGTCGCAAATCACAAGCTGAGAACATTAAAAGGCTGGCAAAAATAACAAATATAATCCGATGCATCCTGACCCGTTCATAGCGTAAGAGTTCTAAGTCAAGATTAACTCAAAAATTTTGCATCGCAATATCATGTCAGGCTTGTTAGGGCTATTAAATGTTTAGGCGCTCTATTCTGACTGCACTTCTGTTTCTATGCATGCCAACTTCATTAGTGGCGCAACAAATAAATAAAGAAATTGTTGTGGGCCCTGAGACGGGATTACCACTACCTCGTTTTGTTTCACTTAAGGTTGATGCTGGCAATATGCGGGTCCAGCCTTCTACAAATCATGCAAGGTCTCATATTTACTTGAGAGAAGGTCTTCCGTTTAAAGTTCTCGAGGAAAGAGGGGATTGGAGAAGAGTAGAAGATTATGAGGGCGTTCAAGGTTGGATGAAAAACACCATTCTTAGCAATAATCGCACTTTCCGAGTCATGGTGCCCATGGCTAATCTATACGTGCGGGCAGACATGCAGAGCCCTGTGCGCGCTGAACTTGAAGAGCGTGTTGTGGGCAACTTAAATTTTTGCCGGATTGATGGATGGTGCCGAGCGGATTTACCTGAAGCCTCAGGTTGGATATTAGCCCAAGACGTATGGGGAGTTATGCCTGGCGAAGAGTTTTAGCGGCTATCCAACCAGTGGCTTATTCGATCCAGTGCCTCAATAATTCTCTCGTTTGAATTTGCGAAAGACAATCGGATGCTGGTGGCACTTGAATCTCCGAATGAACTTCCAGCTACCGTAGCAACGCCAACCTCCTCTAGAAGAAGGTTTTGAATGTCTTCTCCATTAAGATCTGCTAATTTGAACTCAGGAAAAGCATAGAACGCTCCTTTAGGCAGAGGAGCGGTTACGCATTGCATTTTATCGAGCGCGTTTAGCACTAACCTACGACGAAAACTAAACGCTTCGCACATTTCTTTTACATGTATCTGTGGCCCTGTTAGCGCAGCTAAACCTGCCCACTGCGTCGGCGCATTAACACAGGAGTGAATGTTGATGGCCAAACGCTCTGCATAGTCGATCAAATTTTTGGGCCAGTATGACCATCCAAGACGCCAACCGGTCATAGCATAGGTTTTTGACCAACCATCTAATATAATTGTTCTATCTGATAACTCTGGAAGACTAATCGGAGAAAAGTGAGACATCCCATCAAAGTAGAGTCGGCTGTAAATTTCGTCAGAAAGAATATAAATATTTGGATACGACTCTAGACCGGTCGCAAGTTTTTTTAGCTCATCAACAGAGTTTATACCGCCTGTAGGGTTAGCAGGTGAATTTAGAATCAGTAACCGGGTCTTGTGAGTAACTTTGTCCAACACCTCATCGGCAGAAATTCCAAAACCATTTTCAGCGCTTAAGGAGTAAGGTTTTGCGGTAGCGCCGGAAAACCTGGCCATAGATCCATATATTGGAAAGCCAGGATCTGGATATAGAATTTCGTTTCCCAAACCTCCCAAAAGCAACATGGCGAATGCCATAGTAACCTTGCCGCCTGGAACAATTAAGATTTGCTCTGAATTAAGCTCATGTGAATTCTGTATCTTAAAATCATTTGCAACAGCTTCACGCAGCTGCGGTATCCCTTTTGCCGTTGTGTACCCATGATGTCCGTCGCGCAATGCTTTGATTGCACTCTCAACAATGAAATCAGGGGTTCTAAAGTCAGGTTGGCCTATACCTAGGTTGATGATGTCTTTTCCGGATTCTGCAAGGGATGCAGCACGACTTAATACCGTAAATGCAGACTCCGTGCCTAACTTTTTAAGCAGGGGATTCAGATTATCGGTGGTCATTGTCATGGTTTCACCTACTTAGAGCTCTAAAGGAATTTAATCCATGTCAGATTATCATGAGAACCAGCCACAAGAATTTATCTTCTCCGGCCGACGAACATTATTTAGCATTGGATTAATTGGTCTGATCCTATCCGGGTTAATAGCTTACCGCACATGGCTTAATCAAACAGCCGAACTTCCGCGAATCCAAATAGTTGGCGAGCGTACCTTTGTAGTGTCCCCGGAAGTTCTAAAGATTGGAAACTGGGCAGAGCAACTTGCAGCAACTGGGGTTGTGCTACCTGAACGGCAAGTAGATTTGAGGCCGCTAGTCGCAGGACAGATTATTTGGGTAAATCCCAATCTACAAGATGGTGGGCAGGTAAGAAACGGAGAGACTCTGCTCAGAATTGATTCGACTACATATGAGGTAAATAAGCAGCAGGCAGATATTCGCTTAGCGACTGCGCAAGATAGCAAGGACCGGCAAGATCGAGACCTAGCTAGACAACAATCTCTGCTTGATCTGCAAAAAGCTCAGTTAGCGCTAGCAGAAGCAGACTTAGAACGACAACTAGATTTGCTAGAACAAGGTTTAATTGCGCCAGCGACATATGAGCAGGCCAAAAGCCAAACCTTGAGCCAGCGTCAGACAGTCTCAAATACGGAAAATGCTCTAGCACAGCAAAGAGATCAGGCCGTAAGCCTACAAAACACTCTCCGTGACGCAGAACTTAACGCAACATTAGCGGCCCAAAATGTAGAAGACACTAAGCTGGTTGCCCCTTTTGATGGAATAGTAGTTCTATCAAATATACAAGAAGGGCAGTTAGTTAGCAGTGGAGATTTAGCAGCTAGGATCTACGATGCTAGCGCACTTAGCATACAATTTCAGCTTCCCCAGGAAGACTATGCAAGGCTCAACGACCAAAACCTGCTGCTGGGACAAGATATAGAAGTTTCATGGGTTGGCTCCCAGACCCCAATCAAAGCCACATTAAATAGAATTGGTAGCCAGCTCAATCCAGAAGCTGGTGGTATCTCACTTTTTGCATCCCTGATATCTTCAGCTGCAGAAAAAGGGCTAAGACCTGGCAGCTTTGTTAATCTTCGCCTTAATGGTGAAACTATACCAAATGTATTCACGATTCCTAGGGAAGCATATTACTCCACATTAAGTTTTGAGAATGCGCCTAATGGGGGGATCTATGTTGTTGAACCAGCAGAGGTTCATCAAGGTGCAGAATGGCAAGGTCCAACAACAAGAGCTGCGTCTGAGGCAATAAACGCACTTTTGGACGATTATGAGGGCCCACTAGAAAATATTGGACAAATCAATATTCCCGCAGCGTTGATAGTGGGGATTGATGAAAGCACGACACTAGGAGAGCTATACGAATGTAAACCTAAAGCAGAACGCGCAGCAAGTTTTGGAGGTTGGGGAGCAGGCAGAAGATCATCGGGAGGTCGACCTCAGAGACGACAAGAAGATGGCACGAGGCCTACTGGAAATAATGCTAATGAGGATATGTCGCGATCAAGGCAGATCGGAAGCCAGCCAGGCCTGCGCCCGCGCGAAATATTAGTACTATGCCCAAAAATTCAAATTAGTACAGCTAAGGCCTTGCCGGTTTCCTTAGTTCAATACGATGGTAGCCACGCGTTGATTACTGGCAGTGAGTTGGACGGGCTTGAACTTATTCCAACACGAATTGATCGTCTTACAAATGGTGCATGGCTGACGAAAAATATAGCGGAGACCAATTAATGAGCGCAGCTAGCCAAGCGCAAAGAACAGAAAGTAGGCGTGTCGGTAATGCCGCTAAAGGACTAATTACGTTTTTCACACAGCACCGCACTGCGCATAACTTACTGATGTCACTGATGATCTTGGCGGGCCTTTACAGCTTTGCTAATTTAAGGCTGCAATTTTTCCCCGATATCGAAATTTCTCGTGTAGATGTCACGATTTCTTACCCTGGTGCGACTGCGACCCAAGTAGATGAAGGAGTAATAGCACCTCTTGAGCCACAACTTCGTCAAATCGAAGATATAGTGCGGGTCCGCACCACCGCACGGCCCGGTTTTGCTAATCTATCTTTAGAGTTCGAGATCGGCGCTGACATCGATGCTAAGCTTGACGAAGCACAACGTCTAGTTAGCACTTTTGCCCTTCCGACTGGGGCGGAGGAGCCTTCATTATCCAAATTTGAGCTTGAAGAAACAGTTACTCATTTCGTTTTGACAGGGCCTGTCCGACATGATGCACTAATAACCTACGCTGAAGACCTCGCTGCACAGATCGAAGATGCTGTACCCGCTAAGGTTCGTTTATTTGGCGCACCTTTAATTGAACGACAGGTTGAGCTCTATGAAGATTCACTGGAGGCAGTGGGTTTAAATGCTCAAAAAGTTGCTGCAACTGTGACAAACAGCGTGAGGAGCGTTGCTGTTGGAGAACCGGCCGGCACAAACCTTACGCTGGAAACTGGGAAGATACCTAGAACCGCTAAGGAAATAGAAGACATTATTCTAAAAACCTGGGCAGACGGCACAGACCTGAAGCTAGGCCAGGTTGGCAGCGCAACTTTTGCGCCTAACCTCGATACTGCTTCCCTACTTTACATAGGTAACCGTCCAGCCGTTGATCTTGATATTCTGCGATCTGCCAGCGGAGATAGCTTGGAAATTCGCGCCGTATCAAATGCGCTAATGGAGGAATTTAGAAGTACGCTACCATCCAACATTGAAATCATTGAGTGGGGTAATTCAGCGGAGCTAATCTCCTCACGGATAAGCTTGCTGATAAAAAACGGAGCATACGGCATGCTGATTGTGCTGATCTTACTTTTCCTTTTCATGGGTGCGAGGTCAGCGTTCTGGGTTGCAGCAGGAATTCCCGTAGCAATCCTGGGAACCCTAGCCGTTATGTTGGGGCTAGGTCAAACTATCAATATGATCTCCCTATTCGCAATCCTTTTGTCATTGGGTATCATTGTGGACGACGCGATCGTGGTTGCAGAACATAGCGATGCACTTCACAGACAAGGCCTAAATCCTCAAGAAGCAGCTATGCGCGGTGGCCTTCGTATGTCAGGGCCGGTGCTCGCATCATCCCTAACTACAATCGCCGCATTCGCGCCTCTCTTTCTTATCTCTGGTGAGTTTGGCGCATTTGTAATTGCGCTTCCACTGGTAGTAATTGCTGTGATTGTCGCCTCATTAATCGAGTGTTTTTTGATATTACCTGGTCATATGAAGTCAGCTTTATCTGCCCGAGAGCGGGACAGAGCAGAGGTTAGATGGTGGAATATACCGTTTTGGATCCGGGACAGGTTTGACGCAGGTTTTCACGTATTCGGTGAAAAAGTATTTGTGCCGTTAGTGAGGCGAGCACTTTTTTATCGCTATGTGACACTGGTTTTAGGCTGCTCACTGATGGGTGCAGCATTTGTTCTTCTGCAGTCCGGTAGAATTGAGCAGCAACTTTCCCCTGATGTTGAGTTCAATAATATTTTTGCAAGTTTTGAGATGAGCTCTGACGCAGAACTTACTGACACGGTAAAGTTTTGTGAAGAATTAAACCGAAGTTTGGATGAAGCTTTACTAAGTCTGAATGCTCGCGAAACTTTGATAATAGCTGCATGTTATACTGGTGTAGATTTTTTGGACAGCTTTAATGAATCAGCTGGCCAGTCTGCACAAACATTTGCCTCACTTGCTATAGAACTAGCAGATGCTTCCGAACGGGCTTACTCGATCGATGAACTCCTAAATACATGGCGCCCACTTATATTTCGTCCTGCCAAACTAGATTCGCTTCAAATACAGGAACCTGCCGCTGGCCCAGGTGGGCAGGCCATCAGGCTGCGCCTTCGCGGACAGGACATAGATCAACTGGCTGCCGCTGCAGACTTTCTTGTAGGCGAGGTTAAATCAATAGATGGGACGTCAGAAGTTGCGAATAGCTTCTCTCTTGGCCCACAGACCTATACATACGAAACAAATTCTTTTGGACGCGCACTGGGTTTTTCTGACCAAGATCTGGGAAGTCAAATGCGCGCGGCTCTAACAGGAACAGTGGCCTATCGTTATTTGGACCAAGAAGATGAAGTGCCTGTTCGCTTGATCCTGGAAGAACAAGCCCGATCAGCAGGTTCCCAAGAAAACTTGAGAGTGCAAAGCCCCAGTGGAGTATTCAACAATGTTTCAGATGTAACAAACATCAAAATAAGCCAAGGTTTGCGACAGGTCCGACGATTCGACGGCCAAGCTGTTGTGCGAGTTAATGGAGATTTAGATCAAAATGTAACTGATTTAGCAACATTCAGTGCATTGATGGCTAACCCAAAACTAACCAGCCAACTAGAGTCTCTGGGTGCTTCATTAAGTGTTGGTGGAGAAGCAGAGCAGCTAAGGCAATTGTTTGCCGATCTTACAACTGGTGGCTTCATTGGTGTTGCTTGTATATTCATCGTTCTTGCTTGGGTATTTTCCTCATACACAAGACCAATTGTTGTAATGCTAGTCATCCCATTTGGAATAGTAGGAGCTGTATTTGGGCATTGGTTTATGGATATGCCGATGGCTATCCTCTCTTATATTTCAATATTTGGCCTCGCTGGAATAGTAGTTAATGATTCTATAGTTCTTGTCAGTAGAATCGATGAAAGGGCAAACGAAAATGGCGAAAAAATAGATGACGCGATAGTAGGGGCGGCGCGTGATCGTCTTCGCGCCGTTTTGCTCACCTCATTAACCACGATAGGCGGATTGTTACCTCTGATGTTTGAAACCTCAGTTCAGGCGCAATTTCTGATTCCTATGGCCGTGACGATAGTATTTGGCCTTTCTGTATCTACTCTTCTTATTCTGATTTTTGTTCCCGCATTGATTGGTATCCAAAGAGACTTGGGAGTCTTATTCGGTATTTTAGGCCGCTTTATGTTTCTAAAACGTGCAAGAACCGTCCTTGCCCTTGATCCTTAAAGGTGAGTGTGAGCGCATGCTTTGGCGTCAATGGTCCCAGTCGACTTGCCCACTCAATCAGAGCCACCCCATCTTGCAATACATCTTCTAACCCTAAGTCCCAAATTTCTTCTGGCTCATTCAACCGGTAAAGATCAAAATGTCCAACCGTCCCAACTGCGCGCTCATATGTCTGAACTAGTGTGTAAGTCGGACTCGGAACTATTTCATCAACCATCGCAACCCCATTGAGATTGGGTAGCGCTCTGATCACCGCTCGCGCAAAGGTTGATTTGCCAATACCAAGCGGACCATTGAGTAATACAACGCGCCCTCGTTCGAGATTCTTTGCAAGGATCTGTCCGGCTTTAATTGTTGCCGCTTCGTTTACTAAAAAGCAGCTTTTAAGCAACTGACTTCACCCAAGCCAAATCTTGTGACGAGAGCCGGGCACCAAAAACCTGAATAACCGCAGCGGCAGAAGCAGATCCAAGTATTGCACAACTTTGCAAATCCCTTTCTTGTACAAGGCCATACAAAAAACCAGCAGCGAAAAAATCCCCTGCGCCAGTAGTATCGACACGATTTTTTATTGGAATTATGGGACATGGAATAGTTGCAGAGGAGGTCACGATCTCGGACCCTTTAACTCCCATAGTCAGCGCCGCTATCTCAACTTTTCCACGTAATTTTTCACGCGCCTGTTCATATTCGCATTCATACAAAGTTGAGATTTCATCACTATTTGCAAACAAAATGTCGACATTATTCTCAATTAAATCTCTAAATTCATGACGATACCTATGAACACAAAAAGGATCTGAAAGTGATAGTGCCACCTTTCGACCAGAAGCATGTGCTATTTTTATGGCTTTACGAAAGGCTGCTTTGGCTTCCTCTAAATCCCAAAGATAACCCTCCAAATAAGTAACCGAGGAGTTCTCGATAATTTCAGGATCAATATCATGGGGAGTCAGCTGCACACATGCTCCTAAATAGGTATTCATCGTGCGCTGATGATCCGGTGTGACAAAAATTAAACACCTTGCGGTCGATGGTCCGCTTTCGGCCATAGTTGTATGAAAATATACATTAGACCTCCTCATCGACTCTGAGAAGGCCATCCCCATCACATCCTTCCTTACTTTTCCAATATAGGCAGATCGTGCCCCCAACCCAGCGAGACCAACAGCGGTATTGCCCGCCGACCCACCGCTCTCTTCCACGCGCTTAAGCATAACTGAAGTTAGATAGTTTGCTCTATCTTCATCAATCAAAGTCATCGTGCCTTTTTTCAATCCGAACTCTTCCACAGCTGTTTCAGGCGCTTCAGTCAGCACATCAACAATAGCATTTCCAATAGAGCACACGTGAAATCTGGGTTCATCGTTCATAGCAAGTGCGTCTAGACTTATCATTATCTAATGAAAAGTCTTGACCAAACGGAGCAGAAAGAAAAGAGCTCTCTAATGACTTCTGCAACGATTATTATTCCAGCTCGATGGGGATCAACCCGGTTTGAGGGCAAGCCACTTACTGCGGAGCTTACTGGCGCAGATGGCAATACTCAGACACTTATTTGGTGGACCTATAAAGCCGCACTAAAGGCACTACCAGCTGATCGCATATGGGTAGCCACCGATGATGACCGAATCTCTAATGCCGTTTCAAATTTTGGCGGCCAGTCACTCATGACGGACCTTAATTGCCGAAATGGGACTGAGCGTGTTCAACAAGCAGCGCAGCTATTAAATTTAAGTCAGGATGAAATAATTATTAATTTTCAGGGTGATGCGCCACTAACACCGCCCAGCTTTGTAGGCTCGTTAATTGAAGCAATGTCAAAAAGTGCGGATTGCAAAGTTGCAACCCCAGCACTGCGCTGCGACGGCAAAACATTCAATCGTTTCAAAGACCAACGGAAAAGAGGGTTAGTTGGCGGAACAACTGTGGTGATTTCTTCGAGTGGTAAGGCACTATATTTCTCAAAAGAGGTGTTACCTTTTTCGGATAAACTCCTTGATGGCGCTTCACCGATTCCAGTCTTTCATCATGTTGGGCTTTATGCCTATCGCAGGCAAGCTCTCGACATGTATGTTGGCATGCCTCTCGGAGCCCTTGAACAAGTAGAGGGGCTTGAACAGTTAAGGTTCTTAGAAAACGATGTGCCAATAAATTGCGTTGAAGTAGACGCGGAAGGTAGATTGTTCTGGGAAGTGAATAATCCTGAAGACGTTAGCCTTGTAAGTGCTAACCTTAGGGCTGATTAAGTTGTTTCCTAATTTAGATACGCACTATGGCGTAGGTTGATCTTCTGCAGAAAATACTAAGTGTCGGTTTATCCAAGCGTTATTCACCAGACCCAAAGATATCCAAGTAGATACAGTGACAGTTCCACCTTGGGATAAAAGCGCAAGAGGCATTCCAACTACGGGAAGCAATGATAGCACCATCATAAAGTTGATTGTAGCATATAAGCCAAAATTTAAAGCCGCGCCTAATGCTAAAAGCCTGGTGAACTGACCACGACAAGAAATCGAAACACCAAATCCAAGGAAAACAATAAAAGCAATTAAACAAAGTAAAAATAGTGTTCCAGCTAAACCAAATTGCTCAGCGTGAACCGCCAAAATCATATCATTATATGGCTCATAAATTATCAGAGACTCTAACTGCGGCGCATTGAACGGACCATGACCCCAAATACCTGCCGCACCAATAGCCACACGCGCTTGTCGCGGCTGATCACACGGAGATGCATCAGCGAGCTCCTCAATCTCTGCATCACTCAAAACAAAACATGTAAGTCGGTCCAACTGGTATGGCTTAAGATAGCTCTCAGGCGACTTAAGCAGAACAAAACCTAACCCGCCAATCGTTAAAAAAACTAGCCCTATCAACCACCAACGGATACCTGAACATAGTGTCATTAAGCAAATTAGAACCAACAGCTTTAAAGTTGTACCCAGGTCTGGCTGAGTAAAAATTAAGTAAGCCATAGCACCAGTAAAAATAGCAGGAGGCAGCAACCAAAGGGGGTTTCCTAGCTCCCCATGAGTGCGACCATCGAGATATGAAGCAACATATACAACTAAAGCAACTTGAGCGATTTCTGACGGCTGCAAAGTGAAGTTTCCAATCCTAATCCAGCGTGTTGACTGATTAAATTCTACGCCAATTAATTGGACTAAAACTAATAAAATTAATGCAACTAAAGCACCAGAAAAAGCTAGCCGCCTAAGCCATCTGGGGTCTACGAGAGAAACTAGAACAAATGCTAGAAAACCAACGCAGATTCGAAACAGATGACCCCAGAAAAAATCGTCTGGGGTGGTTTGTCCCACCACAAATTGGTTGAACAACCCAATGCCAGAAACTGCTAAAGCTAAGCTCAAAAGTAACCAGTTAAATCGAATTAATCGCTCTGCAAAAGAGGTAGTTGGCCTTTTGTTACTCTCTATCTCTGCCCATTTGCTCAAATCTCGTAGCGCTGCCGTCATGACAAGTGTCCAGCAGCATATCTAGCTAGAGCGGTATTCAGCAAATTCCTTGCAACAGGAGCCGCAGTCGCAGACCCAGATCCACCATGCTCTATAACTACTGCTGCGGCGAATTGTGGATTATCGAAAGGTGCAAACCCAACAAAAAGGGCGTGGTCACGCAAATCATAAGGAACATCTTCATCCAAATCGTCAAACTCATCTGGTGGAAGCGCTGTGACTTGAGCAGTCCCAGTTTTTCCGGCCATTCTCCAAATTTTCCCATCATCACCTAGCGGCAATTGAAGTGCGGATCTTCGCGCCGTTCCTGTTGCTGAATTTACAACCTGATACATCCCTTCTCTAACTAACTGAAGATGCGCAGCATCAAACCCTAGTGGCTCTTTCTGCTCAAAAAAACCACCGGCAAGAACAAAGTGCGGTCGAACGGTATATCCTCCATTTGCTATAGCAGCTGTCATTGCTGCCAGCTGGAGTGGCGTAGCAAGCATAAAACCTTGTCCTATCGCAAACTGAATAGAATCGCCAATAGACCAGGGCTCGTCTCTTGTGCGCTCTTTCCAAGAGCGTGACGGCAATAGAGCCGTAGATTGCTCATAAAAGTTTTCGATCATAGCAGTGCCAAAGCCGAACTTCGCCGCGACTGCTCTCATTGGATCTAATCCTAATTCAGATGACATGTTGTAATACCAAACATCGCAAGACTCACGTAAAGCGCCAAGCATGTCGACATCACCATGACCTTCCCGCTTCCAGCAGCGGAATCGCTGCCCAGAAACTTCAAAGTAGCCAGGACAATTGTATGTGGTGCGGGAATCAAATCCCGCTTCTAAAGCCGCTAAAGTCCCCACCATCTTAAACGTTGACCCAGGTGGATAAGAACCCATACTTGCTCGCGCATATAGAGGCTTTAAGGGATCATCCAGATAAGCCTGGTATTTGTCAAAACCAATTCGTGGAACAAAATCATTTCCATCAAAAGACGGTTTAGACGCCATGGCAAGAATTTCGCCATTATGCACATTAAGCAATACCACTGCAGCTTCTGGATATGGAGAGATCAGACCAACTGCTGCTCTTTGCAAAGGTAAGTCTATGGTTAGGCTAATATCTTTACCCTTTATTGGAGCCGTCCTTGCCAACTCCCGGAGCTTACGACCCCCGCCAGTTATTTGCCATGTTCGCGACCCTGCGACACCACGCAGCGTGGGATCATAAGCCCGTTCAATACCCCTTGCTCCAATGCGCGCACCTGGAAGGGTCAACAGTCGATCGCTATCAGAGAACAAATCTTCTTTAAAAACTCGTCGAGTGTAGCCCAAAACATGCGACAGAGAAGCTAAAGTTAAGTCGTTGGGATTATCTTTTCCTGATCCCTCGTACTGGCGTTCAAACCGTGTACCCAATTCTACTAATGGTATTTCTGCCAACTTAACTTGTAGAAGATCACGTTGAGTGCTGGAGATGCCCGCTACAAGCGTAATTACATCTTCTCGGCGCAAATCTTCGATAACAGCATTGGCGACCTCTTGACCTCCATTATAGGCCAACTCAGCCAAATCAACAAAATCTGCCGCCTCTTGCAGAACAGGCCGAAGCAAAGCTAGCTGCCGAAGGTAAAATTCAGCTGGAATAAAACCGAATGCAAAATCTATATCTAAACGGATTCGGGTTTGCGCTTCTTCATCTAGATCAAATATAGCCGCAAACTTTGTTAAGTCCTTTTTTGGAGGAACATCTGGGTTTTCCGGCGGATCTGGATAATTTCGTATTCTCAAAACTGCTACCCTGTTGGCACGGTTAAATGCTAATGCCCGACCAGACCTATCAGTAATACTGCCCCGTTCAGGTAGCGTATACTCCTGCCTTGTAATCACTTCTCGGCCTATATCTGCTAGATCGGCGGACCGCTCTACCTGTAGCCTGTATAGTTGCGTCCCAATGAGTCCAAAAGCAATCAACTGGGCGCCGCCAAGCAGGACCATTCGCCGGTTAAAAACAGCGCCGCGCTGAACAGATTGCTTTGAAGGTCGGATCACATCACAAATCTATCGCGAAAAATATGGCGCGGGCAAGGCGCTATTAACTGCTGCCAGCAATAGATGTATTCCTACATAAGCAACGCTGGTCA
>CAXQZM010000022.1:0-6082 GCA_964228455.1 Alphaproteobacteria bacterium
CGCTCAATGATGGGGAACATTATAGAGAGTCGGCAACCTATTCTCGAGGTAAGCAAGCAAAATTTAGCAATGTAATGGGGCACAAGCTTGGTCATAGCATCTGCTATGATATGCGATTTCCTCGTCTTTATCGTGACCTAGGCGCTGACCTTTTCTTGGTTCCTTCAGCATTTACCAAAACAACTGGAGAAGCGCATTGGCATGCACTCTTAAAAGCTCGGGCCATTGAGAACGGGGCATTCGTTCTTGCTGCAGCGCAGACGGGAACTCATGACGTTTCCAGGCGCACGTTTGGGCACACATTAGCGATTGACCCTTGGGGTAAAATTCTGCTGGATATGGGAACTAAGCCTGGGGTAGGCATTGTTAGACTTGATTGGAACCAAATTGAAATTTGCCGGTCGAAATTGCCCGCCATGGCCGCTGATCAGCCCTACGAAATGAACTCATCGAGCAAATAGAAGATTCACATCAATCTTGTTCTATCTACGTTAGAGTTCTCCTCTTGATTTTAACTAACTAAGACTACACATTTCCCATCAATGAAGAGCTTCTCACTAATTTGCCAAACAGGCCATGAGTTTGACTTAATGGTAAAGTCTCTGGGGTCTCTTGAAGAGCAGCAACAACGAGGTTTGGTAACGTGCCCGTATTGCGACAGCAAGGAAGTAACCCGCGTGTTGTCGCGGCCTTCAGTCAAGGGTGGCAAGAAACGTGGTCGTATTGAAAAAGAGGCAAATCTTCCAGTCGCGTCGCCGAAAGGACCTACGAAGTCAGAGCTGGAGAAAGCATATAAATTCGTCTCTAAACTGCGCGCAAAAGTAGAAGCTTCGCACGAAAATGTCGGCGATAAGTTTGCTGATGAAGCGCGCGCAATGCATTACGGTGAAAAGGAAGAGCGAGGGATATACGGTGAAGCATCGCCAAGAGAAGTTAAAGATCTCGTAGAGGAAGGAATTGAAGTTACACCTCTACCAGCTCTTCCAAAACACGACGCGTAGGTTCTATCTTCATTCCCTAGATACTAATCAGCACTTGCACTGGCGCTTAAGTTTGTCAAAAGGGCGCTATGGCTGACACACCTACAGGCGCAGAAGAGCTGACAGATCAAGCGGTTCATAACCAACATCCAAAAAAAGCTTTTTTTGAAGCGACCTATGGGGGAGTCTTATCATTCTGTCGCCGTCCATACACCCGGAACTTACGTGATGTGGATGTTGCCGTTGTAGGCGTGCCTTGGGATGGAGCAGTTACTAACCGCCCAGGCGCTCGTCTGGGGCCAAGGGCTATCAGGCAAGCCAGCACGCAGCTCGCAGAACTAAAGTCTTTTGCCTTCGGCATTAATCCATTCCACCATCTGGGAGTAGTAGACTTTGGCGACATGGCGCTTAACCCACACGATCCAACATCAATCGTCGATCAAATAACCGCTGGCATTGATCCAATTGTTAAGGCGGGCGTGATCCCACTAGCACTTGGCGGGGATCACTTTATTGCTTACGCCTTATTAAAAGCTCAAGCCGAAAAACATGGTCCAGTTGCGCTAGTGCAATTTGATGCTCATGCGGATACTTGGGATAGCGCGGGACCTCTTGATCATGGCACTATGTTCAAGAGAGCGGTTAATGAAGGGCTTGTAGACGTCAACCGGTCTATCCAGGTAGGTATTCGCACTCACACTGATAATTCCCTTGAAATCGAGCAAATAACAGCGCCTGAATGCCACGATCTAGGCCCTGGCGAGATAACAAAACGTATCGTAAACAGATCAGGAGCCGGTCCTGCCTACTTGAGCTTTGACATAGACTGTCTAGATCCCGCGTTTGCGCCTGGCACAGGTACCCCGGTATGTGGGGGTCTAACAACTTGGCAAGCGCTTGAGATCATAAGAGGGATTAAAGAACTTTCTTTTGTCGCAATGGATCTCGTTGAAGTGTCTCCTCCATTCGATACAAGTGAAATTTCAGCCCTAGCAGCTGCCTCAATTGCTTATGATTGGCTTGCGGGGCTAGCGGTTGGTCGATCTAAAAAATGACACAGCTGTGGGCGCCCTCTCAAGAGCGGGCCAATAATTCCAATCTGCAGAGGTTCCAGGACTTCCTGGCTAAAAGAGGCCGTGTGACCGCTAACTATGAAGAGCTCCACACATTTTCCATCAATGATCAAGAAAGCTTCTACGAAGCTTTCTGGGATTTTGCACAAATTAAAGGCCAGAAAGGGAACCAAATATATCTCAACGAGGGGCATATGCGAGAAGCGAAGTACTTCCCGACTGGGACGCTTTCATACGCAGAAAATCTTCTTTTCCCCACGAGCCAGAAAGCCGCAACTGCACTTCTTCTAGATCGAGAAAAAGGAGAGCCAGAGGAAATGAGCTGGACAGATTTGCGGGAGTTAGTTGCCCGCTATCAAGCTCTTTTCATAAAAGTGGGCATCAAATTGGGAGATAGAATAGCAGCAATGGTGCCTAATGGTGCTGATGCTATTGCTATCCTTGCAGCAGCGAATGGTTTAGGAGCCATCACTGCAACCTGCTCCCCGGACTTTGGCTTGGAAGGTGCGCTTGATAGGTTCGGTCAAATCAAACCAAAAATTTTTATCTCCGCAAAATCATATATTTATGCGGGTCAAAAAGTTGAAATTCAAAGCAAGGCACGGGCCTTGGCGAAAAGGCTTGAAAACCTTAAATTACATTTTGAGTTTGATTTTGTTAATAGCCAACCCAGAGATCTTCCAAAGTCAGGTGAACTAGTTCTTAAACAACTTCCGTTTGATCACCCGCTTTACATCTTATTTTCCAGTGGAACTACGGGAAAGCCCAAATGCATCGTCCATCGTCAGGGCGGCGCGCTGGTTAAGCACTTACTTGAGCATATTTTGCATTGTGACTCTAAGGCCGGCGATCGCACCTTTTTCTTCACTACTTGTGGTTGGATGATGTGGAATTGGTTAGTGTCTGGATTAGCAAATAGCCAAACTCTCCAACTCTACGATGGATCTCCTTTTCATCCTCGGCCCAAGATTCTCTGGGATTTAGTCGATCGTAATAGGCTCAATTTTTTTGGATGCGGAGCAAAATACATTGATGCGATGTCAAAGTCTTCGTACGTCCCAATTGAAAAAGCAAACTTAACGAGCTTACAAACCATAGCGACTACGGGGTCGCCACTGATCCATGAGTCTTTTGATTACGTCTATGAAAAGATTAAGCGAAATGTATGTTTAAGTTCAATTTCTGGTGGGACAGATATTATTGGATGTTTCGTGGGGGGACAACCAAACTCGCCTGTATACCGAGGAGAAATCCAAGGACCGATTCTGGGAATGGATGTCAGAATTTTTGATTCGACCGGAAAGAAAACTAAAGTTGGCGAACAGGGCGAACTCGTTTGTGCCTCGCCATTTCCTTCAATGCCGTTAAATTTCTGGAACGATGTTGATGACAAGAAATACTTGGGGGCTTATTTCGAGGAATTTGAAAACGTTTGGCATCATGGCGACTATATCGAATTGACTAGTAATGGAGGCTATATAATTCACGGAAGATCTGATGCCACTTTGAACCCAGGGGGAGTGCGCATAGGAACTGCTGAAATCTACCGTCAGGTTGAACCTCTAAAAGAAATTGAGGAAGCGGTAGTTGTTGGCCAACCCAAGGCCGGGGACGTTCGTGTTGTACTATTCTTGAAGATGAGCAATGGATATAAATTAACACCCGAATTAATCGCGTTAATTAAGTCTCGCATAAAAGAAAACGCGTCACCGCGCCACGTGCCGACTATAGTTGCCGAAGTAGCAGATATTCCAAAAACAAGGAGCGGAAAAATCTCAGAGCTCGCAGTTCGAGACGTTATCTCAGGCATTGAAATAAAAAATGCTGGTGCTTTAGCGAATGCAGAATCTCTGGCACTATTCGTACCAGCTTTAAACGCTGCTCAGATCTAGAACAGTTTCCACTTCAAGCCTCAGAGTATATTTCCCCTAGAACTTAACCCATGCTCCATCTTGATATGCAGAATCAACACAATTTGAGATGAATTCAAGCCCCTCAATTCCTGCTCTTATGTCAGGCAGTAACGGTTGATCTTCACCTCGGATAAGCCCCGCAACTTCGGTGTAAATTGTTGCAAACGCCTCTAAGTAACCTTCAGGATGTCCCCCCGGTATCCGGGAGACCGCATTCGCCATTATCCCAGCACCCGCACCGGCGCGCCTTACAATCCTTGGTGCCTCTCCAAGTTTCGCAAACAAGAGTTGATTGGCGCTAGATTGATGCCACTCGATTGACCCTTGGCTACCGGATATTCGCAAACGAATTTCATTTTCATAGCCAGGCATCACTTGGCTGGCAAGCAGCACGCCACGGAGCTGTTCCTCAAAGTCAATGATGATATGGGCATTATCATCCAAAACCCTGCCGGGTATGAATGAATGTAGATGAGCAGAAAGCCTATTCGCCTTCTTTTGGGCCACAAATCGAGCCAAGTTGTATGCGTGTGTACCAATGTCACCGATAGCCCCACCAGCACCAGATTTAACTGGATCTGTCCGCCAGCTTGCTTGCTTTTGCCCAAATGACTCAAGAGGCTCTGCTAACCAGTCTTGAATATATTCAATATGAATAATTCGCAAATCGCCCAGCTCTCCTGCCTCAACCATCTCACGAGCATGCCTAATCATCGGATAGGCAGTATAATTGTGAGTTAGTATGATTGGGGTTTTAGTCTGCTCCACAAGCGTGGCCAAAGTATTTGCATCCTCTAACGTAGTGGTAAGCGGTTTGTCACAAATAACAGGAATACCGCGCTCCAGGAAAGCTTTTGCTGGACCAAAATGCGCATGATTAGGAGTAACTATCGAAACAGCGTCAATCCTGTCATCACGAGCGGCTTCCGATCGGGCCATAGAGTCAAAGTCAGTGTAGATGCGGTCATTATCCAAGCCTAACTCTGTCCCAGATGCCAATGCGCGTTCGGGAGTAGATGATAGTGCGCCAGCTACAAACTCCCAATGCCCATCCAACCTCGCAGCCATGCGATGGACAGTTCCAATAAAGGCATCCTGCCCTCCACCAACCATTCCTAGTTTTAGCTTTTTGGGCATCAGCTAAGGCCTAGCATTGCTCTAATAGAAGATTTATCGACACCCGTATCGGCAAAGTCATCAAAAGCTTTCTCGGTGACCCGAATGATATGATCACGAATAAATGGCGCACCTTCAGCAGCCCCATCTTCTGGGTGTTTCAAGCAGCATTCCCATTCAAGAACAGCCCACGAGTCAAAGTTATACTGTGCCAAACGTGAAAAAATTGCGCTAAAGTTCACTTGGCCGTCACCTAAAGATCTGAAACGGCCAGCCCTATCCTTCCAGCTTTGATAACCAGAATAGACCCCCTGACGACCAGTTGGATTAAATTCAGCATCCTTTACGTGAAATGCTTTTATTCGGTCGTGGTAGATATCTATAAAGGACAAATAATCTAACTGCTGAAGCAAAAAGTGGCTTGGGTCATAATTTATCGCACATCGAGGGTGATTATTTACTCGCTCGAAGAGCATTTCAAAGGTTGTCCCGTCAAAAAGATCTTCCCCAGGATGCAGCTCAAAAGCCACATCAACCCCCACCTCATCGTGGGCATTAAATATCGGCTCCCAACGTCGTGCTAACTCTTCAAATGCCTCTTCAAGAAGACCAGGTGGTCTTTGTGGCCATGGGTATAAGTATGGGAAAGCCAGAGATCCAGAGAAGGATACATTTGCCTTAAGCCCAAAATTTGCGCTAGCCTTAGCCGCTAACTTTAACTGATCCGTGGCCCACTGTGACTGCAGAAGCGGATCTCCTCGGACCTTAGCGGGCGCAAAACCGTCAAACTGCGGCGCATAGGCCGGATGGACTGCTACTAGTTGACCTTGAAGGTGTGTCGACAGCTCAGTTATTTCCACACCTCTTTCAAGGCATATACCTCGGATCTCGTCACAGTAAGTCTTGCTTTCTGCTGCTGTTTCTAAATCAAGATAGTTTGGGTTGATTGTAGGTAATTGAATTCCTTTATATCCTAAATCACCCGCCCACTTAGCTATAC
>CAXQZM010000023.1:0-7330 GCA_964228455.1 Alphaproteobacteria bacterium
ATGTCGGGACCATTGCGTTGGGCACTCCTATTATCACCATTTGCTATTATTCTTGTCATGAACTTTGGCTTAAACCGGCTATCTGTAACGGCACTCCAAACAAGCTTCTGGGCGTTCTGTGCAATTTTTGGCATATCCATGTCATCAATTGCATTCGTCGCGTTGCAAGACCCATTGTACATGACAGCGGTCGCCAACGCATTTTTTGCAGCATCAGCGACGTTTCTTGGTGCAGCCCTTTATGGCTACACAACGAATAGGGATTTAACTGCTATGGGAGGTTTACTCTTCATGGCGCTCTTTGGGCTGATCATTGCGATGATTGCGAATTGGTTCTTCCAGTCTCCAGCATTATCGTACGGAATCTCTATTTTAGGAGTTCTGATTTTTACAGCATTGACAGCATACGATACTCAGCGCTTAAAAATGTCCTACTATCAGGTTCAGGGAAGTGAGCTTGCTGAGAAAATCGCCATCACAGGCGCTTTATCTCTGTACCTTAACTTCATTAACCTCTTCTTGTTTTTGTTACAGCTCTTCGGGCGTCGCTAGCGACACGAACGATATGTTTTGTGGAAGGGGCCATCGGGGCCCCTTTCTTTTTGGCGTAAGGCAGACATATGCATAACTTATTTGAAGGTCGAAGCGCCTGGATTTTTGATGTTGATTATACCTTGTATGGCCCCGATGCATCCCTATTTGAGCAAGTGGTTCCTCGCATCACTAGCTTTGTTAGCAAATCCTTGCAGCTACCTTTAGACGAAGCAAGAGACGTTCAGAGAAAATACTACACAGCATACGGATCAACCATGCGTGGGATGGCACGCCATCATGGGGTCGACCCACACGAATTCAGCGATTTTGTTCATGACATTGATTATGGCGTGCTTACCGAAAATCAACGCCTTAAGCAGCAAATCGCTGCGCTCCCTGGTAAGAAGTACATATTTACAAACGCCACCATGAAGCATGCAAACGATGTGTTAAATGGTCTAGGACTTAGCCAAAGCGACTTTGACGGAGCCTTTGATGTAGAAATGGCAGACTGGACACCAAAACCAGACCGCTTGCCCTACGACAGATTATGCGCAACATTTGATATCTCCGCCGACCAAGCCGTATTTTTTGAGGATACGGCAAAAAACCTAGAAACTGCGCGCGAACTTGGGTGGGGAACTGTTTGGATAAAGTCAGATTCCGATAGCAGACAGAGCGGACTGGATTTTCAAGCTGACCTTATTTCAGAGAGCGTAGATAATGCGCTCGACACAATCCTTAAAGCTGTTTGATAATTGGGGTCGCGTCAGTCAACTGGGTATCCCATGGAAACAAGATCCATGTATCCTGAGAGACCTCAGTTACGAATGTATCAGCCAGTGGTCTACCTTTAGGCTTAGCATAAACTGTCGCGATATGTGCTTTTGGTGCCATCTTCTTGATAACAGATGCTGTTTTCCCGCTATCGACCAAGTCATCAACAATTAACCAATCTTCCCCATCACCAATTGCTTCAAGCCCCTTTAAAACAGTCAAGTCACCCTGCTCTTTATCGTCGTTATACGAAACCAAACAAACCGTCTCAATAAGCCTAATATCAAGCTCACGTGCCACAATAGCTGCGGGAACTAATCCACCACGTGTTATTGCCACGAGACCTTTCCACGACTTATCTTTAGATTGCTGAAGCTCTGCTAGTTTCCAAACTAAAGCGCGGCTATCACGATGGAATTCGTCCCAAAGTACGGAGAAAAACTTTTGTCCCATGGCCGGCCTCTAAAATGTCGAGGCGTGGAAATCAAAGGCAAATTTAAATGGCTTGGTCAGCCAGCGGCTGGAGCGAAACTCCAGCAATACGCCACTCGCGATCCGGTTGAAGTTCCATAAAATAAAAGGCCATTACTGCCGTTAAATCTGTCCCTGTAAATCTTACGGCCTGTATAGGTTGCAGTTCATTACCCAATGTATCCTCAAAATTGAAATCTAAGGTAGAGAAAATTTGGCCATAACCGCGTTCAACCATAACGCCAAACGTTTGAGGATTACCAAAAGTAGCTTGAATACCTGGGGCTGCAAACGAAAACGCCTCTTCAAGGTCGCCCTCACGAAACGCCATTACCTGAGATGCAATCACCTCTTGTATACGCACTACCTCACTTGGGGGCACAGGCAATTGGGCCCGCGCCATACCTGGGAGTTGAAGGAGGAGAAAAAGGATTAAAGCGCGGGCCATGCCACAATACTTAGGTCGAAAAAGTCGCCTGTCTAATTAACACACGAAAAAAACCCCGTTCAGGCGTTGACCTCCATTGAGGGGAAGCCTAAAGCCAGCGGCCTGGCAATAGCTTTTGCTTAGCCAAAATGGACCCATAGCTCAGCTGGATAGAGCGCTTGACTACGAATCAAGAGGTCGGGAGTTCGAATCTTCCTGGGTCCGCCACACTCAAACATAAAATTCTATGCTGGGAGCCAGTTTGTGCAATGCTGGCATCTCTTTTACAGATTTCACGCTTGTCAATTTTGTAGCCATGAAAGCCAAAAAGTGGTATACAAACCATGGTAAGCGGCGGGTACGCGCTAAGCTCAATCCAATTCTAGCCGCAGAACCGGTGCTAGGGGGGTTGTTAAGGCCTCTTAACTTTCGAATGGTAACAGGCTTATAACAAATTAAATCCTTTTGATGTAGCACTCGCAGATACATGTGAGTAATCCAGTCCCAAAAAGCTCAACGCTTGCATATAAAGCGTTGCGAGATGCCCGTCTGCATGAAGCAATAGCTCTTTATCGGTTATATCAAAAACCGTCTGCGCTTCCCTCACCTCGCTGCCAATCGTGACCCCAGACAGGAAAGAATGTGTGGCTGTTGCCTTCATGTTCCCTAATAACACTCGAGGTCTAGCTGAAAAAAGGCTATTCAATAGGCCAGCTTCAGACTGTGCTAATCCATTCTCGAATGCTTTTCGATCAAAACCCTCGCCTTCAGCCAGACGACCCCCCAGGGATTGATAGCGTGCTAACTCAAATACTTCTCCAGTCATAAAGGTACGAAACCCTAAAATTCTGAAACCTGAGATCTGCACCCATTTAGAGTGAGTTCCCGGTAGAACGACGACCCTCTGTTTCCCCTCCCCAGATAGGCCAAGCAATTGAACTTCTTCACCTCTTATAACATCAGGACCAATAGTGTCAGCAATCCCAGGCAACAGAAACACAGGTTTCCCTTGGATAGCTGTTTGGAGCGCGCCTGCCCCAAGTTTCCTTAAATCACAAGGGCAATCGATATAGGAAGTTTCAAACCAGGCATTCTTCGATGTCGCCATCCCAGATACATAAATTGCTTGTGCGTCATCTATCCAGGAACCCGCAGCATCAACAAAAACTCTTTCGAACGCATGTGAGCCTTTTCCAATCAATTCTTTGGCACCCATAGTTGAATGTATCTTATCGACGCAGACCCCACCTTCTAGACGATAAATCCGCAAATGCGTCGAGCCCCAATCAACTCCGATTATAACAGTCATATTAGCATCTCATTATCTTTGCTGATTCATGCACTCATGCTGACTCTAAATGATTAAGCAGCTTATCAGTTGGCTGAACACCAAGGCCAGGACCTTTTGGAATATCAAAGTAGCCAGTTTCACAGACTAATCCCCCAGAGAGAAAGTCAACATAACGATCAAACACAGAATGCTGATATTCATGCGCAGTAATTCCGGCAAGAGCAGCTGAGGCCTGCAGAGACGCAGCTAGAAATATTCCTGTTGAGATGGTTGCATGAGGCATTATTTGCTTATGGAAGCTTTGTGCAAGAGCTGAGATTCGCGCGAACTGAGTAATACCAGTGTGGCCCATTTCCGGCTGCAGAATAGCGACTGCTTTAGCTTCTAGTCGTCGTCGAACTTCCCAAGACGTGGGCCACTCCTCTCCTCCTGCGATTGGTGTACTAACGAGTGAAGACACCAAAGATGAGCCTGAGATGTCTTCAGGTTTAACTGGGGCTTCAGCAAACCACAAATTATGCGCTTCAAGCTGACGAATTAGCCGAACTGCATCAGATGCCTCATACTTCCAGTGCATGTCCACGCCTATGCGAGAAGACAACCCCAATACTTCACGAAGAGCCGCCATCTCAGAGAGTGCTCCGTCATCAGCGACAACAGCGGCAAACTTAAAGTCCTTAAACCCTTTTAATTTCCAATCTTCAGCTAATCTGCATTTTTCAGCAATGGTAGATGCTGGAAGACCTGAAATATACGCTGGGATCGCATCTCTTCTCTTACCGCCCAAAAGCTGAGCAATTGAGAGACCCGAAGCACGGCCAAATAAATCCCAAATGGCGATATCAACCGCGGCAAGTGCATCGATATAATAGCCAGTTTGGTGACCCCTTACTCGTTGCATATCATAAAGCTGATCCCATATTGCAGCAACTTCTGATGGACAGCGACCTTTAATTACGGGAGCCAAAAGATCACTTATGATTGCTGCTGTCGCCTCAGGAGCCGTAATTCCATAGGTTTCGCCCCATCCAACCTCTCCACTTTCCCCAGTAATTTTTAAGAGAACGGTTTTATCCTCTTTGGGGTATATCGTATTGTTACCTTTGCGTATTAAATAGCCGCGTTCATTCACCTCTTCGCCAGTTTTTAACGGACCAAGGTATGGAACCTTGCGTGGAAGGCGTGCGATAAACACTTCTACCTTTGCGATTTCGTCGAGTTTAATCATTCTACAGCCTCAAGGCGAATCCAGGTGAGATCCGAAGACAACCAGTTATACCAGATCTCTAACTCAGCCAGATCCTTACTATCCATCTCTGGATCCGGATGCCGGCTTTGAGAAGGACCAAGGACTCCGCGACGAAAAAGCACCTCTTTTGTTAGCCTTGTGCGAAAAATTGCCTGCATGTTCAGGAGCGGCAGAGACTTTGCAAATAGGCGGTGTGCTTCGCCATAATCACCTCTTCTCCAAGCGTTCACTAGCGCTACGTGGAGATCAGTTATTTCGACCGCCGGAACTGTGCCTAGAGCCCCACGCGCTAACTCATCAGTAATGTAACGACCACCAGCTCCACCAAACACACCTTTGATACTTCCCCCTGAGAGCTCAAGAATAGTTGAGAGGTTTGCTCCGCAAGGTAGAGTTTCCTCTTTGATATACTGAACAGATTCTAGTTTGCGCGCTAGTGTCGCCACCTGCTCCGGATTTAGTCCCGCTCCAAAAGGTAGCGGCGCATTTTGCAGCATGATCGGCAGTTTAGCATCGATATTTTTAAAAAACTGAGTTTGGGCGCTGATGTCCTGACCTATTGTTTTTGGTGCCATAACCATAGCAACTTGAGCACCAGCGGCCGCACCAGCAGCTATGTACTCCGATACAACCGAAGGACTATCCGCACTTGAGCCAACTATAAAAGGCACACGGCCATTTACACGTCTTCCAAGACGCTCAATTAGTTTGGCGCGCTCAAGAGCTGTCAGATGAGCCACCTCAGAAGCGGTGCCTGGATAAACCAACCCATCGGCACCGGTGTTCATGGCAAAATCAATCACACTGTCAAACGCGCATAAGTCCACCTCGTTATTTTCAGTGAATGGCGTGCACAATACGGGAAAACAGCCCTGAATAGTCATTATTTAACTGCTCCAGCAGTAACACCTTGGATAAAAAACCGCTGCAGCAGCATAAAGCCAATAACAACTGGTGCAGCCGCCATAAGTGAGGCAGCCATCGCACCACCCCAATCTGCGTTTGCTTCGTTTAAATAATTTAGCAATAATCCCGGACCGACTGTTCTCTTCTCATCTGAAATAATCAGAGTTAGTGAGTATAACAGATCATTCCACGACCACATAAATGAATAGAGAAACACGGTCACGATTGGCGGAACCGAAATGGGCAAGACGATCGTATGTAAGATCCTAAGGTCCGAAGCTCCATCAGCTCTCGCTGCCTCTATAAGTTCATTCGGCACCTGAGAGAAATAACTGTATAGCATGTATGTGGCGACCGGTAGAGCAAAAACAATATAGCTAATCATTAATCCAAACCGGGTATCCAATAACCCCCACTCAGTGAACATTGGATATATGGTTATCAGAAGAAGACCGAACGGAAACATCTGTGCGCTAAGCATGAATAACATTACCGGTTTACGCCCAAAATACCTGTACTTTGCGAAACTGTAGCCCGCATAAATAGCTAAAGTAGCGTTTATTGCTGCAGAGCTAACTGATACGATCAGAGAATTCATCAAATGACCCGGCAGCCCCCCTTCAAACAAAGCCGTCTTAAAATGCTTTAGGGTAAACTCTGATGGCCACATAGTAGGGTTGAGCAGGTAAAGCTCTTTGTCTGGTTTAAATGAAGAAATGATTAGCCAGTAAACTGGAAAAAATAAAAAAAATCCTATTAAAAGGGCGATTACACAAAAGACGGTTTTTGCCTGCCAAGTACTGAGATCCAACACTACTCAGTTCCCTTCATTAACTGACGAAGATAAAAATATGCAGGTGGGAATATAGTCGCAACCCATAAAACACCGACTGTTGCAGCCATTCCAATATCCCAACTTTCAAACGCACGCCGATAGACCTCGACGGACAGAACCGTTGTAGCGCGAACAGGACCACCACCAGTAAGCGCCCAAATTGTATCAAATTGCTGCAAATTCCCAATCATTGCCAAAACAATCGTGACGAGCAGCACAGGCAATAAATGCGGAATCAAGTGATCGCGTAAGATATTCCAGTTACCAGCGCCATCAACACGGGCTGCCTCTATCTGGTCTTGATCCATCGATGACAAACCCGCCAAAAAAAACGCCATGAAAAGAGGAATTGAAAGCCAGACTTTAGTTATTACAATGGCTGCCATGGCGCCAGCCGAGGTGGATAACCAAGCTACCCGCTCATCAATTAACCCAAGCTCAAGAGCACCATAATTGATAAGTCCGTACCGCGAGTTAAAGATCCAACTCCACAAAAATGCTGTGACGACGGATGGCATGATCCATGGCAGTAATGATAATGACCTTATGGCAGCACGACCACGAAACGATTGGTTTAAAATTATTGCCCACGCTAAGCCTAATGTGATTGAGATAGCCGTTGCAAGCACAACATAAATCCCCGTGGTAAGAAAACTCGCTAAAATACGATCGTCGCTCATCACTTTGTAGAAGTTCTTAAGACCTACCCAAACAGGGTAAGGAGTTGAGAGCGTATACTTGTAAAATGAAAGAGATAGCGCCTCTAAAAATGGGCGCAAAACAACCAACGCAAACGCTGCGAGAGCTGGTACTAGCAAGATCATTCCAAAGCGACTTTCT
>CAXQZM010000024.1:0-46248 GCA_964228455.1 Alphaproteobacteria bacterium
TTAGTAGCGAGCTTTGCATAATATGCATTGGTAACTATTGCGCTCATGGACTAAGTAGATGTCAAGAGACGGCGAGGTTAAACTTCATCAACCTCCTCCCAACTTCGGTGAAGACCTCTTCCAAGGTACCTCGTCGCCCTCTTCTCTCCTGAATGGAGAGTGTACGAACTGATGAAAGGAATTGAAAATGATCAAAGCTGTACGCACCGCATACACAAATTGGGCACAGAACGCAGGCTATGCGCGAGCAGCGCGCGAGCTCCACACCTTAACTGACCGTGAACTCAACGACCTGGGCATTGGCCGTGGTGAAATCTGGACAGCTGTTCGCCAAGGCTCCCGCTAAAATAGAGTGAAGCTCCAAAAGATTTTGGTGTTAAAATAATCTGCGGCAGAAGCATCGCGGTCCAAAGTCCTTCATTCCCATTCCTTTAACCCGCCTCGACTTATAGGCGGGTTTTTTATTGCTCCTAATTATTGCAAGCAGCAAGCAGTCTCAGTCGACTTAATTTTTACGCGTCATTCTCAGTTTTTTATCCTGAAACATATCGGCGAGCTGATCCATTATTGCACCGCCAAGCTGCTCGGGATCAACCAACGTTACTGCTTGTTTGTAATAACGAGTAACATCATGGCCAATGCCTATTGCCAGGATCTCAACATCAGGCCTAGCCTCTAAATGCCCGATTACCTTACGCAAGTGCTTCTCAAGATATCCCCCCGAGTTAGCCGATTGGGTAGAATCATCAACAGGCGCTCCGTCAGAGATAACCATCATGATTCGCCGCTGCTCAGGCCTCACTTTCAACCGGTCAAAAGCCCATAGCAAAGCCTCTCCATCAATGTTTTCTTTCAATATTCCCTCTTTAAGCATTAACCCCAAATTTTTTCGCGCTCGACGCCAAGGAGCATCTGCCGATTTATAAATAATATGACGCAAGTCATTTAAACGACCAGGCTGCGGAGGCTTAGCTTCCGATAGCCACTGCTCTTTTGCCTTACCGCCCTTCCAGTTTTTGGTAGTGAAGCCTAGAATTTCTACCTTTACTCCGCAGCGCTCCAAAGTACGGGAAAGCACATCCGCACAAACTGCAGCGGTCTCTATGGGACGGCCTCGCATGGAGCCAGAGTTATCAATAAGTAGCGTGACTACGGTATCGCGAAATTCTGTATCTTGCTCCCACTTGAAAGCAAGTGGCGCCATTGGGTTCAATATAACTCGGTCAAGACGTGCAGTATCCAACAATCCTTCTTCTAAATTGAAGTCCCATGCTCGCTGCTGCTGAGCCATCAAACGGCGCTGCAAACGATTCGCTAGTTTTGATACTACGGACTGTATGTGCTGAACTCGCTGGTCTAAGCGCAGCCGATTTTGCGCTAGCTCGTCTGGGTCACATAATTCCTCAGCCGCAACAACCTCATCAAACTTATTAGTGTAAACCTCGTATTCTTCATCATCAAAATCTTCCCATTCTGGGCGATAAGAGGGCGGCATCGGTGCCTCAGCTCCATCCACATCTTGATCTGAATCGTCTTGCTCATCAAAATCCTGAGCCATTTCGGTTGAATCTGGATCTATATCGCCATCTTCTGTTGCAGCATCCTCAGCTGGCGAGTCTTCAGTTTGCTCAGGCGTGTTCTGGTCATCGTCAAGATCGTTTTGCTGCTGCTCGTCTTCTTGATCACCACCATCCTCGTCATCTAAATCCGAAGCTTCCTCGCTGACCGTGTCATCTAAATCAAAATCTAATGATTTTAGTAGTTTTTTAGTGGCCCAACTGAAACTATCTTGGCGATCAATGTTACCTCTGAGAGCTCTCAGGGCCTCATAAGTTTCAGATGATAGATTTTCGTGCCACAAATCCACAGCACGTTGGGCAACATCTGGGATACGCTCCCCAGTAATAATCTCGCGCGCCAGATAGCGGATAACCTCTGCAAGTGGGGCTTCGTGATGAGTTTGCACTAGGTCTAACCGCTGCGCCTTCGCCCTCTCAATGTCAGCACGAGATAAGTTAGCACGCATACCTTGCATTCCACGCGTACCATGGGCCTCGTATCGTACTTGCTCTAACGCATCAAAAATCTGCCGAGCTGTTAGGTCGACAGGAGCCGCAGCATTGTGCGCCTCCACATCGTGGTGTGCCATTTTCAAAGCAGCTTGGTCACACTCTCCTCGAGTCAAATTTTTCTCATCTTTTGCCATGTCAGCAGACGGAGAGGAGATGTACACCTCATTGCCAATCCGGCCACGAGCATTTGCGGCGTAAACGGCCTCAACTTCTTGCTCACCCGTTACCGCTCTCAACGTTGCACCTTGTGCTCGTCGAAAGCCATCTAAGGCAGTTTTTGGTTTAGAAACACTCATTCGGAGGCTTAAACCCCAGCAATAGAACCTAAACTGCCAACGTCTTCACCGAAGGCTCGCTGATAAAATTCAGCTACAATTGGCCTCTCTGTCTCATCGCACTTGTTTAGAAATGTAACTTTGAAAGCTCGAGCCATATCGCCGCCAAATATTACAGCGTTGTCAGCCCATGAAATGACAGTTCTTGGTGACATAAGCGTCGAAACATCTCCATTCACAAATCCCTTTCGGGTGAGATCCGCCACGGCAACCATTGCCGCCACCTGTTCTTTGCCATTTGGAGATTGGTAGTAAGGCACTTTCGCCAAAACGATGTCCTCTTCCATCTCGCGTGAGAGATAATTCAATGTGGTTACCATTGACCATCGGTCCATCTGCCCCTGATTTATTTGCTGGGTTCCGTGATAAAGGCCTGTGGTATCGCCGAGACCCACTGTGTTGGAGGTAGCGAACAATCTAAAGCTATCATGAGGGCGAATTACCTTAGATTGATCGAGCAAAGTTAATTTACCATCTACCTCTAAAACACGTTGAATAACGAACATAACGTCTGGTCGACCAGCATCATACTCATCAAAAACTAACGCAACTGGGCGCTGAAGAGCCCACGGGAGCAGACCTTCTCTGAATTCAGTTACCTGCTTCCCATCTTTTAGAACAATGGCGTCCTTACCTATCAGGTCTATACGGGAAACATGAGAATCAAGATTTATGCGCACGCAAGGCCAATTAAGCCTAGCAGCCACCTGTTCGATATGCGTAGACTTCCCTGTTCCATGGTATCCTTGGATCATTACGCGACGATTAAACGCAAATCCTGCCAAAATTGCATAGGTGGTATCAAAGTCAAACTTGTAGGAACTGTCCAAATCGGGACTATAGTCCGAGGCCTTTGAAAATGACGGAACTCTCATATCTCCAAAATTATGGCCAAAAACCTCAGAGGCAGACACCTCATCATCTGGGCGAAGATCAACGGGCAGATCAAAGCTGGACATAAAAAACTATACTTTCATGAAATTGGCCACTCGACCGGCCGTGTAGGTCGTGAGATGTAGGTCGGCATGAACCGTTAGACAAGCACTGGCCAATTACTGCCCCAAGGCCGCCAAATAGGTATCCAACAGCGCCTCTGTTTCTGCAATATCTGCAGGATCTTGTTTTCGAATTGAAACAACTTTACGCATAATTTTTGGATCGTAGCCTTTTGCTTTCGCTTCTGCATAAATCTCGCGAATATCTGCCATAATATTATGCTTCTCTTCTTCCATCCGCTCAATGCGGTCAACTAGCTGAGCCAGATGTGGATCCGTGACGTTAGCAGAGGCTTCTGGTGTGGAGTTAATTTGGTTCATGTCAGTGATTTTCTTTAAATTTCTTTAGTTGTTCTGGTGCAGCCGAGGTTTGATGCATAACTTTCCACTGCTCATAGGGCATCCCATAAACGTGCTCTCGGGCCTCCTCGTATGTGAGGGAGCCAGTATGATCTGCTGATACTAAGTACTTAGACAAACAATTTCGGCAAAACCCCGAAAGATTCATCAAATCTATATTTTGCACATCCTCGCGCCCTTGAAGGTGAGTGACAAGCGATCGGAAAGCGGCTGCCTGCATAGCTTCGGTAATTTTAGTCATAGTTTTTCCATAAGGTCAGTTAACGCATCTGCCAAATGATCAACCCACAACTCACAGCCCTTTTCTGTGGAAAGAAGGTCTTGCCGTATCTCTAGCGCACAATGCAGCCAACCTCTCGAATAACCGTGAGAATATAGGGAAAAACCCGTACTACCCCGAGCATCATAAGGTTGATTAAGTGCGGTGTTAAAACCTTTTTGCTTAAACCAATGCTCCAAATTTTCAGCGAGTCGTATATCATCGTTATGAAGAAAAGTGATTTCCCACGGCCGTTCATCTGGGACGCTTTTCAGGCGATCCGTCATCGAATGAAGAGAGAGATAAATTGGTGACCCGCCGAGCTCCCTCTCATCAAAACTAGAAATAACATCACAAGCACTCGTCAACGCAGCATGGTAACGTACATGAAATATTTGATGGCGCGCAGCGACTTCGGCATAAGTAATATCTTGATTGCCAATGACCCTAACATCGTCTGACACTAACGGTATTGCTGTAGGGTCACTGGGATGGCGATTCGGGTCCAAAACTAAACGAGAGTAAGTTGAGTGCACCAATGAACACCCTAGACGCTCGCGTAGTAGCATCGGTACGACATCCATCCCAATATCGTACCAAACGTGCCGCCTTTGATCAGCAGCACTAACACCAAGATCTCCCAATGCCGCTGGAGTTCGCCGTCCGGCGTGCTCCGCGCTCAGGATTAGTCGATGCTTTGCCAGATAAGTTTTTACTGGTGGTGGATCATTTGGCCCTAGCTGTGTGAAGGTCATTCTTGCCCTGCAAGCACTTGTCTAGTTCTTATCTTTATGTCCTCAACTGCGGGTTGATTGAAGGCATCAATATTCCAAAGATGAGCGGCTAGAATAGTCTCGAGTACGAAGTGCATCATAAGCACTCCCATGGTATACGCTGAGACCTCATCAACTTTAATTTCTCGAACAGGATGGCCCTTGGCTGCTAAAGTATCAGCACTTGCTCGACACTCTGCAACCAAAAGATCGCCAAGCGACTGTCCTTTAAGGTAGGATAGCTTATCATCCAAAAGATCAGGGTTTAGCGCAGGTAAGATAGAGCTCTGCGCAACTTCGATAAATGTGAACAGCTTATCTGCAGGCCCATCTAAGTAAAGCTGCAGTTGGCTATGCTGGTCAATTGTTCCCATGGCTCGAATAGGGGTTGTGCCTAACCCTTCTTTGCCAACACTCTCAGCCCATAGCTGTCGATACCACAGACCAAAGTCTGCCAACTGATCGGCGTAAGGCAGCAAAACCGTTTGGCTTCGACCTGCTTTAACATGAGCTGCTGCAAGCGCTGCACCTTGAGCAGCAGTCACATCTTCAGGCTTTGCACCATTGATAACCGGACCAAGCACTGACCAAGCTCCCTCTCGAACTTGGATTGGATCAATTCCCGCAACCATTGCCGGGATTAGGCCAACAATAGAGAATACGGAGAAACGTCCTCCAACAAGAGGATCATGTGAGAAGGCTTGCAAACCAAACCTCTCCGCTAAGCTTGTTAGGGGAGATGCCTTAGGCTCTGTGAGAACAGCCACGTGCGTGCGCAGATCACAGCCTGCTAGTAGAAGCCAATCCATCAAAAGCACCGTTTGGCTCATTGTTTCAGCTGTTGTCCCAGACTTAGAAACAGAGAAGATGAAGGTTCTAGAAGGCGTAAAACTCTCCATAAGCGCCTTAAAGGTAGATGGGTCTACATTATCAAAGAAGTGGCACCGAATGCCTGAAGTCGCCTGATTAAGGCCCTTATGATTTAAGGAGAAGAGGGTTTTGGCACCGAGGTTTGAACCGCCGGTTCCGAGAACGATGAAGTCATCAAAATCGCGACCTACCTTAACGGCAAACTCCTCAACTTTCTTCAGATCATCTCGCTCTTCCGGCAAACGAAGCAGGGGCAAACTGCCCTCATCATACCATTTCTTTATCTTCAATAAACCTTCTGAGCATTGGTCTAACGCACTCTGGTAATTGAACAAAGTTTTAGGATCGCTAAGCGCTCTAGTAGCTGAATAAATCATTTTATATCCATTTAAAAAAAAAGTTGATCACGATTGTGGAATAGGTAACTCGTCAGTTGGTGCAGGCTGCCAAGCTGGGTAGGATTGAACCTTTGTTTCGTCGGGCGTTGGTCGTCGCCCGTCACCACAACTAACAAGAATAATTGCAGCAGTAATCGTAAGAATAAATCGCATCACATTTCTCAAGCAAATTTTAGCTTAAGACACAACAGTTTGAGCCTGGCGGCGGGGTTTCAATACTAACTGCTCCACAAATAGCCAAACAACACCAAAGGTAATGGCCGCGTCCGCCACATTGAAAATGAACGGCACCCAATTATTCAACTTAAGCGCTAAAAAGTCTACCACTGCCCCGTGAACAAGTCGGTCAGCGAAATTGCCTAGCGCGCCCCCAAGGACAAGCCCCACACCGATCGCGTTATTTCGGCCACCTTCTGAGCGAAGCCACAATACCAGAGCAGCCATTATTGATATGAGCAATGTATACTCAAACCATACCGGACCAGGAAGGGGTATTGAAAGCGCTGCATTTCGATTAAGGTAAAAATCAAACTCAATAATGGGTAATATTGAGGGCACACGCTCGATCGCAAACACCTGGATGTCGCCTAACCGAATGCCAGATAGTTCTCTGCATGAAGCAATTTCGAATGCTTCGGTAAAGACACACAATTGTGCAATTGCAATCGCCTTTGTTATTTGGTCTGTTAGCAACACACCGGCAAGAATCGGCAGGACGACCAAAAAAAGATTGGGAACGCGGAACTCGGTCATGAACTGGCAAGCACCTCTTCACACCGATTGCATAAATCTGCATCATTTATGCTGGAGCGAATATTCCAACAACGCTGACACTTTTCTCCCGTTGCTAGCAAAATACTGATGGAAAGCTCACCACCGACATCAATCTTGACACTGGAAGTAATGAAAAGTTCCGCTAAATCCAGACCTCGACATGCCTCAACCATAGCTTCCGGCGCCACAATTTTCACCTCAACCTCCATCGCTGAGCCAATACGCTTCTCAGCTCGCTCAATCTCCAAAGCGGCTAGGACTGCTTTCCGCAACTCGAGCACTGTGGCCCATTTTTCAGCTAACCTATCATTTAGAAAGCTATTGGTTGTATGACTAAAGTCTTCGAGATGCACCGAAGCCTTTCTGTCAGCGTTTCGAAGAGATTGTGGGCGCGCCTGCCATACTTCCTCAGCCGTAAATACTAGTATAGGAGCCATCCGAGTTGTTAGGGACTCCAGCACCTTAGCCATTACATCTAAGGTGAGATTTCGTTGATGAGATCCGATAGCATCGCAGTATACTCGGTCTTTCCGAACATCAAAAAATAATGCGGAAAGGTCATTAGTCACAAATTTAAGTAGCTGCTGGAATGCATCATGAAAATTATAACATTGCATAGCCTTATCAACAGCAACTTCTGTCTCTTTAAGTCGATGGCAAATGAACTGCTCTAACTCTGGTAAAGACCCTACTTCCACTTTTTCGTTTGGCACAAAACCGTTTAAAGCTCCCAACATGTAACGAAATGTATTGCGAAAACGGCGGTATAGGTCCGCTGTCTTTTTCAAGATATCATCCGAAAGCCTCTGATCACCCATATAATCAGTAGTGCACACCCAAAGGCGCAAAATATCAATTCCAAATCTGTCCGCAACTTCCAATGGAGAGACCGTGTTTCCAATGGACTTAGACATTTTTTTCCCATTGCCGTCCATCGTCATGCCATGGGTGAGAACACCTTTATACGGAGCCCTTCCACGGGTTCCGCAGCTCTCTAGAAGGGACGAATGGAACCAACCACGGTGCTGGTCCGAGCCCTCTAGATATAAGTCAGCAGGCCATGACAGCTCATCTGGCCTGGCTTCCAGAACAAATGCATGGGTAGACCCAGAATCAAACCAGACCTCAACCACATCTGTAGTTTGCTCATAGTCTGAGGCATTATAATTCTCTGTAAGAAATCGCTCTGGCGGGCTTTCAAACCAAGCATCACCACCCTCTAACTCAAATACTTCTGCGATCCGAGCAATTACTTTGGGATCTCGTAACGGTTGACCGGTTCTTTTTTCAATAAAAATTGGGAGTGGCACGCCCCACAGACGCTGGCGTGAAACACACCAGTCAGGTCGATTTTCTATCATCGAACGCAAACGGTTCTTTCCCTGTGAAGGATAAAAAGAGGTATCATCAATAGCTTTCAGTGCCTTTTGACGAAGGCCAGACTCACCCTGATCATCTTCCATTGAGATGAACCATTGAGCTGTGTTGCGGTAAATCAAGGGCGCTTTTGAGCGCCAAGAATGGGGGTAGTCATGGGTGATTTTGCCCTTGGCCAAAAGCCCCCCCTGCTCAATTAGAGAGCGTAATATGGGACCAAGTGCGGAACCGTCTTTACCATCCTGTGTGTATACAGTTAAACCTGCAAAGACCGGCACGTGTTCATAGTAGCTGCCATCTCCTTTGACAGTCTGCGGCACCTCCAACCCGTGCTTTAAATGGGCCAACTCAAAATCTTCCACCCCGTGACCAGGTGCAATATGCACGATCCCTGTTCCAGCCTCAGCGGTGACATACTCACCGTGCAAGACTGGTACGTCATGATCGAATCCTAGATCGCGAAGCGGATGAGCACAGATTGTGCCAGATAACTTTCCTGCATCACCTTCTCGGGTCCAACGCTCAATTTTTGCGGATGCACGGACACTTTCAGCTAAATCATCAGCAATAACAAGCTTCTCACCTACTTTTGCTAATGAACCTTCCTGGATATCGTCCACCTGATAAACGCCATACGTTAGAGTGTCGTTGCATGCCATCGCTCGATTGCCGGGGATGGTCCACGTAGTGGTAGTCCAAATTACTAAGCTTGTTCCAATTAATGCTTTATTTTTAGATGTTTGAACTGGGAACCTAACCCAGATCGTTACTGATTTATGCTCTGCGTATTCAACTTCAGCATCTGCGAGTGCAGTCTTTTCGGGGATTGACCATAGTACTGGTTTTTCACCCCGATAAAGCTGGCCACTTTCAATAAATTTGCCAAGCTCACGCACGATCTGGGCCTCTGCTGGAAATGTCATTGTCTTGTAAGGATTATCCCAGTTTCCAAGAATGCCAAGCCGCTTGAATTGCGGAATCTGTATGTCAATCCATCTTTCAGCAAACTCTCGGCACTCGCGACGGAAATCGACAATTGGGACCTCATCTTTGTCCTTCCCGTCAGAACGATAACGCTCCTCAACCTTCCACTCGATAGGTAAGCCATGACAATCCCAGCCTGGTACGTAAGGCGCATCCTTACCCATCATCTGTTGTGATCGAACTATCATATCTTTGAGCGTCTTGTTTAGCGCATGACCAATATGAATATCACCGTTAGCGTACGGTGGACCATCATGTAGAATAAATTTCTCACGGCCCTTAGACTGAGACCGCAATTTCTCATAAAGGTCCAGTTTCTCCCACTGCTCTAATATCTCGGGCTCTTTATCTTTCAAACCAGCGCGCATTGGAAAGTCTGTGGTCGGCAGGAATACCGTATCTTTATAGTCAGTTGTCATGATTCAAGGCTTCGTTTTAGGCGAGCATAGCGTGGGCTGTTTCACAGTCCACCGCAATTTGAGTTTTTAGTGCTTCAAGACCGTCGAAGCGTTGCTCTTCTCTTATGTATGAAATAAGCTCGACAGATATTTTTTGACCGTAAAGATCTTCATTGTAGTCAAACAGATGAGTTTCAAACCGCTCTTCAAAGCCATCCACAGTTGGACGTTGCCCTAGGTTAGTAACGCTCTTTAGAACACGGCCATCTAATAGATGTGTTAAGCTAGCATAAACGCCAAACTTTGGTCTTTGATATGTTCCCCAATCTAAGTTGGCAGTGGGAAACCCTAAAGTTCGACCAAGCTGATCTCCCCGCATCACTTCACCCTGTAGAATGAAATTTCTGCGCCATAAAGATACGGCATCTGCATAATTACCTGACTTTAACATCTTTCGTATGAGTGTCGAACTAACTGAGTGGCCGCTAGTCTGAAAGAGACTCACAGAGTGCACCTCAAATCCAAGTTTACTGCCGAAATAAGACAATAAACTCATATCCCCTTGCCGCCCCTTCCCGAACTGAAAGTTTTCTCCGGCTACAATTACAGTTGCCTTTAACATATCTCTAAGGATCGAGGTTGCAAATTCTTCGGCGGTCAATGCCGCAAGCTGCTTAGTGAACGGCAAAGTTACTACTTTAGTGACACCCACATCCTTAAGGTATGTTTCTCTCTGAAGTGCATTCGTAAGTCCAAAAGATGGCAGTTCAGGTGAAAAAACCGATCGTGGGTGAGGGTCAAACGTTAATACTGCTATTTCATTACCCAAGGCTTTCGCTTGCGAGATTAGCGAGATGTGTCCGGGATGAACTCCATCAAAATTTCCGATACAATATATCACGCGCGGGGCTTTAGTTGAAGGTGGACGCTCTGGCTAGGGCGTAAGGTAAGCTTTGCAAAAGCATCTATATCTTCAGCATCTGTGCGCACAATCTCAAATGAGGTTAGTAATCTCGACAAAGTGAGGTTCAAAGTTTGCAAAGCCATAATCTTTCCAGGACATACACGCGGACCCAAGCCAAAGGGGATGTATGCATGGCGAGGCCGCTGGCTCACCTCTTTTTCTCCAAAATGTTGGAAATTAAAACTCAGTGGTGTTGTCCAATATTTTGGACTCCTGTGCAGATAAAAGATTGGAATCACAATCAGCGCTCCAATGGGCACTTTAACCCCAGAAATAGTGTCTTCACGAACCGCCTCCCGCAACAGAGCAAAGACTGGCGGGTAAAGCCTCAACACTTCATTAATTACTTGGCTCATTAACTTGCGAGATCGCCAGTCTTTCACCTGATTAGCCTCTTGAGCTAAGTCTTCTTGCAGTCGCGGGCGCTCTGACAATAATATCAAAGCCCACTGCAAAGCATTTGCTGTAGTATCATAGCCTGCCGCAAAAAAAGTGAACACCTCATTCCGAATATCTTGCCGTCCAAGGACCTGGGTATTTTTGATGTCTCGAGATGCAATTATTAAATCGAGCAAGTCGGGCTGATCCTGAATTTTTTTTGCATTCAAACGACTGTCGATCAAGTCATAGACAACAGCATCTACTTTGTCTGCATGCTGTTTTGCTCGCCTTTTCCCTGGCCTGGGAAACCAACGCGGCATATTTAACGCGTCAGGAGCAGAAATTTTTCCATATTCATCGATCCCTCGTTTCATGTGATAAGCGAGATATTGAGTGCGCTCTCCAGCGCCACCGGAGAACAACCCTTCTAAAGAGACTGATAAAGCGAGGTTTGTGGCCCAATCCTCGGTTTCTAGTGTGCTCTTCAAGTTCTCTGTAGCTTCATAAATCTTACTTTTCATCCGGGGCTCAAGGGCAGTTAATGCGCGAGCATGAAATGCGGGAACAACCATCTTTCTTCTCGCGGCCCATGATTCATCTTCAGCTGTAAGTAGAGACTCCCCTAAACCCGGCCGAAAAAGCCGCTGGAATAACTCGCCTTTTTGATATCTGGAGTGATTTTTTACCAAAACCTGGTGGATAAGATCTGGATCATTCACCGTGAACAAGCGCCGACCAAAAACCTTACCCCAAGAAAATGGTATTTCTGCCTGAGAGGGGTGAAATGCACGAATCACATTATTTTGAGCCTGCCAAGCGAACCAGAAATTCCAAAAAGCACGCCTTAATGGGGAGCGTAACAAGACGTCTCTGGGTGGTGGGATTAATTTCATTATTTATATATAGGTATGTCTGCCCTGCATCAGTATGGGTTTTGTTTTGCATCAAATGCGCTAAAGCCGGCTCACTAGTTACAAGGAGTCTCTCAAAATGGGCTATAAAGTCGCAGTCGTCGGTGCAACAGGTAATGTTGGCCAGGAAATTTTATCTATTCTCGCTGAGCGAGATTTTCCCGCGGATAGTGTAGTTGCCTTAGCGTCATCGCGATCAAAAGGCAGGGAAGTGTCCTATGGCGACGAAAAAATTCTTAGATGTGAAGTCCTTGATGACTTTGATTTCACCGGAATTGATATTGCTCTATTTTCTCCAGGTGCTTCAGTATCAAAAACATTTGCCCCTCGTGCGGCGGCAGCGGGTGCTATTGTGATAGATAACACTAGTCAATTTAGGATGGACCCAGATTGCCCCCTAGTGGTCCCCGAGGTGAATCCAGACGCCCTAGCTAACGCTTTTAAATCATCCACATTTAAGAAAATTATTGCCAACCCTAATTGCTCCACAATTCAGATGCTCGTGGCGCTCAAACCAATCCATGAAACAGCCAAAATAAAACGCCTGGTCGTTTCAACATACCAATCGGTTTCGGGCGGGGGAACCGAGGCCATGGATGAACTGTTCAATCAAACCAAGTCCATTTTCCAAAACAACCCAGTTGTGAAGGAAAAATTTACTAAGCAGATCGCTTTCAACGTGATCCCTCATATTGATGTTTTCATGGATGATGGCGCTACAAAAGAAGAATGGAAAATGGCAGCCGAGACGAAGAAAATACTGGATCCTAGTATAAAGGTTCATGCCAATTGTGCGCGAGTACCAGTTTTCATTGGTCATTCTGAGTATGTAAATATCGAGACAGAGGAAGAAATAAGCGTTGAAAGAGCGCGTAAAGTTTGGGGAAAGGCGACTGGTGTAGTTGTAGTAGACCACCGAGCGGACGAGGGGTATGTCAGCCCTGTTGAGTGTGCTGGAGAAGACGCCACGTATATCAGTCGCATCCGAGAAGATTTTACCGTTGATAATGGCCTGAGCTTTTGGTGCGTTTCTGATAACTTGAGAAAAGGCGCTGCGCTGAATGCTGTGCAGATTGCAGAAAGCCTTATAAGTCAGAAGCTTATATAACTAAATGAAAATATCTTTGCGAAGACTTCATCCAGAGATTGCGTAAAGCATCTTAAGAAGCCAGCATTGCGAAAAGATCCATTAACTCGCCAAAGACTAGCTTTCTACCGAATGCACTATCGGGACTAAGCCCTAGTAGCCTGTGTTCTCTTCATCAGGATCTACAGGCCCAATAAATAGCGCTGAAAAAATCTTCCAAACGCCGAAAGCAACAGCCACAAGTATCAGAGTGGCAAAAAATGCGAAGAAACTATTGTAGATATTATACATAAACATCGCGAACAAAACGATGCCTATAATGACTGATGAGCGAATACCCCAATCCCAGGCAGAATTAAAAGTTGAGACGAATTCTTTTGGTGCTTTTTCATGCATTGACATGAGCGCGTCCTTAACCTGTAGGATGGTCGGTTGCCAAGGCCTGATTTTGCGACCTGCCCCTTAAAAAATTTGATATTGTCACTGGATACAGCGAGTGTTCGAGCTTTAATACCTTCGCGGCCAGGCTATCTGGCGTCTCATTAGGCCCAACGCTAAGACCCGCTTGAGCAAGAATAGGGCCTGTGTCTATTCCAGAATCAACCAAATGAACCGTGCACCCATGGACAGATAGATTGGACTTAAGCGCTCGCGCATGGGTGTTCAGCCCCGGGAGTGAAGGAAGCAAAGATGGGTGAATATTTAAAGTAGCAACAAAGTGATCCAGGAAGTTTTTCGAAAGTATCCGCATAAAACCAGCTAATACAATATGTGTTACGCCAGCATCTTTCAGAACTTCGATCATTTGAAATTCATGCGTCGCCTTGGGCTCACCTTTCCCACGCTCTATCACGGCAACGCTAATTCCAGCTTTCCGAGCAACTTCTAAACCCTCCGCTCCTGCCTTGTCGCTTAAGACGAGAGAGAACTCCGCTGGGATCTGACTACGTGAATTGAGAATTGCCTCCATGTTGCTGCCACGGCCAGAGATAAGAATGGCAGCGCGTGGCAGCATCGCTAAAGCTTACCAACATACTTGACGCCAGGTGCAGAAGTAACCTCACCCACAAGAAATGAACCTTTAGGGGGGGTGTCATTAGGATCAAAAACTCCAATCAGCCCAATTCCGCAGTTAAATGCGCGAAGCATTTCGGCCTGTTCTACTGGCCCGTGCGTCATAAGCCATTTGAAAATCGCGGGCATATCCCAAGCATCAAGATTTATATTTGCGCCAAAATGATTAGGAAGAACACGTGGCAGATTTTCTGTAATGCCTCCTCCTGTAATATGCGCAACGGCCTTTGCCCCAGTTATATCGTCAAGGGTATAAAGACGCGTTGGTGCGAGAGTTTGGTCCAACCAGGATGGAGATGCAGGGTTCACTCCTTGTTTTTCAAAAATTTTTCTAACCAATGAATATCCATTTGAATGCAGACCATTAGAGCTTTGAGCATAAAGCTTATCTCCAACCCTAACATCGAGCCTTGGCAAGCGTTCTTCTGCCAAAACTGCACCAACTGCAAACCCTGCAAGATCATAATCCCCAGATTTATACAAACCAGGCATTTCTGCAGTCTCTCCGCCAATAAGGGCGACTTGTAATACTTTACAAGCCTTAGCAATTCCTATGACCACTTCTGCTGCTGCCTCAGGCTTAAGAATCCCAGTCGCAAAATAGTCCAAAAAAAACAATGGCCGAGCACCTGTACAAATCAGGTCATTTGTACACATGGCAACTAAGTCTTGGCCAATGGTATCGTGCTTGTTAGCTGCTTGCGCGATCATTAGCTTAGTTCCGACTCCATCGGTCGCACCAACTAAAATAGGCGCCCCAGGAAAACCGGCCTTAGAAAGATCAAAAAAGCCGCCAAAGCCGCCCAAGCCCTCAAGCACTGCGTCGTTGTGTGTTTGAGTTACCTCATTCTTAATATGCGTCACAAGAGCCTCACCTGCGTCAATAGAAACGCCCGCATCAGCATAAGTCATTGATTTGCTGTTAGTCATTCCCCAATTCTAGCACCCATGTCGGTGCAATACACCATCCCATTCAAGATCCAGCCGGATTTCTCTCTTGCAGCCCTTGTAGTTCATGAGGGAATAAGTGCGGCACAAGCCGCTCTTTCTGAACCCCAAAAATGGCCTGCACAAATTCTCGTATTAAGCGGTGCTGCGGCATCTGGTAAATCACACTTAGCGGCTAACATCGGCCGTGCAATTTTTAAATGGGATTTAACAGAACGGCCGATTTTGAACCGTGCAGACGCCGAAGTTTTATTTCATACAATAAACGAAGTTCAAGCTCGAGAGGAAAAACTTCTGATCCTAAGCCGGGTCCACCCAAACCAAATTTACCCTGCATTACTTGATTTAGATAGTAGGCTTAAAACAGCTATCCATGTGCCAATCGTAGAACCTAAAACGGAAGATGCACGGATAGCCATCCTATTTAAAATGTGTGCAGATCACCAGCTGAAAATTGACCTCGATACTGCGCGATATATTGTGAGACGATTACCCCAAACTCTAGCAGCGAGCCGAATGCTATGCGAATTAGCCACGTTAAATCACCAAAAATCAACACTCAGCAAAGTTGCCTCCAAGCCCATCATTGAGCATGTACAAAAGGCTCTAGGCGAGGGAAGCAATATCTTTTGAGCTTAATACAGCCAGCTCCCCATCCGTTAAGCCTAACCAAAGATCACCCTTAAGTAGGGCTTGAGCCTGCTCACCAAATAAATCTAATCGCCAACCATTCATGCAAGGAAGATCAGCAGCGCTGTCTCGAGCCAAAACTTCAATATCTGACGAAGTGGCAAGAGCCCGAGGAGCAATGTTAGCTTTGTCTGCACAGACCTTTAAAAGAGTCCGAAGCATTTCAGCACGGGCAGCAGCCCCCGGTATGGGATGGGGCCTAGGAGCTATTACTGGCACCTCGTGATCTGACAAGGTTGAGGCTTTTGTAAGTGCTTTCAAAATTGATGCGCCAGTTTTACCTCTTGCCAAGCCCTCTCCAATACCACGTAATTTAACCATTGCTTCAGCGGATTTTGGGCGTCGCATGGCTAGGTCAATAAGTGTCTCATCCTTTAATATACGGTTACGTGGTAAATCGCGATGCTGAGCGAACTGTTCTCGCCAATCGGCTAGACAGGCTAAAGCAGCTAGAAAAGGCTTGGTGCGGTTCTTTACCTTAAGCCGCTGCCATGCTGTCTTCGGATCCACCCTGTAGAGGCTGGGATCTTGTAAAGGCTCTAACTCTTCCTCAACCCAAAAACGCCTTCCTTTTAGCTCGAGCTCACTGCTAATTTCCTCGTATGCCTCATATAAATACGTGACGTCGCCCAATGCATAGGAGAGCTGCTGCTCGTCAAGTGGTCGAAGGGTCCAATCTGAGTATTGAGAAGTTTTGTCGATTTGCTTCCCGAGAACTCTTTGAATCAAATTATCGTAACCAATTTGTTCGCCATAGCCTAGCATCATAGCTGCTATTTGAGTATCAAAAATTGGTCTTGGAAGCTTACCTGAAACTTTTAGAAATAGCTCCATGTCCTGTTTACACGCATGGAAAACCTTTAGAACGCTCTCATCGCCTATTAGGCCCCAAATCGGAGACAAATCAATTCCCTCGATCAACGGGTCTATGGCAACAGCTTGATCCTTCAAACCAACCTGAATCAAACATAGTTTTGGCCAATATGTCGACTCACGCAGAAATTCTGTGTCGATAGTTATAAAATCTTGGTTGCGAGCGACCTCGCAAAATTCTGCAACAGCAGAACTGGTTGTTAGCAATGTCATAAATTACCCTTGCATCTGCCAACCTGTAAAAGACAAGCCTTGACCCAGCCGCCTAATGCAGGCTTTAGGCGCGCGAACTGATTCGCTCTAATGTTGGATGCCATAATGCACGCTTACCGAACCCATACTTGCGCTGACCTTCGCTCTGAACACGTTGGTCAAAATGTCCGCCTATCAGGATGGATAAATAGAAAACGGGAGCATGCAGGACCATTGTTCATTGATCTGCGTGACCACTATGGCATTACCCAATGCGTAATATTAGAAACTAATTCTGCATATGAGGAGCTCAGACGCGCACGAGTCGAGAGTGTTGTCACGCTAACTGGTAAGCTTCAAGCTAGAGCGGCAGACGCTGTTAATGACAAACTACCCACGGGCGCTGTCGAAGTGTTCGTCACTGACGTGGTCATCCAAGCAGAAGCAGATCAACTGCCACTTCAAGTGAACTCCGACGACGACGCAGGTGAAGAAATCCGCCTCAAATACCGTTATTTAGATTTACGACGTGAGCGTGTTCATAACAACATTCTTCTGCGCTCTCAAATTATTAGCTCGCTGCGACGACGTATGATCGAACAAGGGTTTCAGGAGTTCCAAACACCAATCCTCACAGCCTCAAGCCCAGAAGGAGCAAGGGACTTTCTGGTTCCATCACGCTTACATCCAGGCCAATTTTACGCTCTTCCTCAAGCCCCACAGCAATTTAAGCAACTATTGATGATGGCTGGATTTGACCGCTACTTCCAGATTGCTCCATGTTTCCGTGATGAAGATAGTCGCGCAGACCGCTCTCCTGGTGAATTTTATCAGCTCGACCTAGAGATGAGCTTTGTTACGCAAGAAGATGTCTTCGAGGCCCTTGAACCTGTGCTCGAAGGAGTTTTTAATGAATTTGCAAATGGGAAACACGTTACCCCGGCTCCATTTGTTCGTATACCCTATGATGAGGCTATGACCAAGTATGGATCGGATAAGCCAGACCTTAGAAACCCCCTATTACTAGGAGATGTTACCGAACATTTTGATGGTGGAGGATTTGGTCTATTTGCAAAGTTGATCGCAGAAAAAAGTTTTCGGGTCATTGCCGTACCTGCTCCCGGCGGCGGTTCACGATCAGTTTGTGATCGAATGGATTCGTGGGCAAAAAAAGAAATGCAAAAACCTGGACTTGGCTACATTTTCTGGAAAGATGGTGAAGCCATGGGTCCAATTGCAAAAAACCTAGGCCCGGAGAGAACTGCCGAAATTGCAGAGCAAATGTGCCTGAAGGACGGTGATGCGTGCTTCTTCACTTGCGACAAAAGACTGCCTGCTCTTGAGTTTGCAGGACATGCACGCACTAAAGTTGGCCAAGACATGAATTTACTGGAAAAAGATATTTTTAAGTTCTGCTGGATAGTCGACTTTCCAATGTACGAGAGAGATGAAGATACTGGTCAGATCGATTTTTCACATAATCCGTTTTCCATGCCGCAAGGTGGCCTTAAATCGTTGGAAAATAGCGATCCACTCGATGTGAAAGCCTTCCAATACGACATTGTTGTAAATGGCGTTGAGCTTTCCTCAGGTGCTATAAGAAATCACTTGCCTGAGGTAATGTATAAAGCGTTTGAAATAGCAGGCTATGGACCAGAAGTGGTAGAAGAAAAATTTGGCGGTATGTTGAATGCCATGAAATTCGGCGCCCCTCCTCATGGTGGCTCCGCTCCTGGGGTAGATCGAATGGTAATGCTCTTGGCGGATGAACCAAACATTCGAGAAGTTATAGTTTTTCCAATGAACGGCAAAGCGGAAGACATAATGATGGGAGCACCGGGAGATGTCACCGATGAGCAGCTTGAAGAACTCCACATTCGAGTAAAAAAACCGCTTAAAATACAAGAATAAAATAACAGGCGGCTTTGGACTATGTTTTTTTCTTCCAATTGCCTGAATTCGCTTGTTCCCAATAAGTTAGCTGATGGCTTTCCTCCCGAAGCGCCATCCATTTGCTCCGAGCGCTGTTCACAGCATTCTGGTCATTCCCGTCGAACAGTAATGCTGTCATATCGAAAATACCAAGATCAACTCGGTCAGCACCATTAATTAAGAACAGGTAATCTGCACCATTGGGGTTCTCATCAAGGTGAGTTAAAAAAATTGGGTGTTCGTCTGAACCCGGCTCTTTAATCGTCCCATGGGGCAAAAACCTCTCCGCATTATAAGCCCATAGATATTCATTCCAAAAATCGACATCGTCTTCATCTGGCAGTTTTACTAAAGCACGCCGCTCTCGCTCTAGGGTTTTCTCTAAAAGCTTGGGAAGAGTATCCTTAGCAGTACTTACCGTAAGGTGATAGAAGCGTACTTCCGACAAACTAGACCTCCGCTGTTTCTATTTCTCAAAGTTATCACGTAAAAAGCGATCTAACAAACGAACACCAAATCCTGTCGCGCCAACGCCCGAAAGAGGTTTATCTGTCTCTCCCCAAGCAGTCCCTGCGATATCTAGGTGCGCCCAAGGCACCCCATTTACGAAGCGCTCTAAGAAGCATGCAGCAGTAATGGATCCACCCCATCTGCCTCCACCAATGTTCGCGACATCGGCTTCCTTCGAGTCTATTTGCTTATTGTACTCTGGTCCAATTGGCATATGCCAAACGCGGTCACCGGTGGCCTCACCAGCCTTGAACAATTGACCTGGAAGGTCATCACTATTGGAGAACACTCCTGCACGTTCCATGCCGAGTGCAACAAGCATTGCGCCAGTTAAAGTTGCAAGATCGATCATAAATTTTGGTTGAAAGCGATCTTGAGTGTACCAAAGCGCATCTGCAAGAACTAGACGCCCTTCTGCATCTGTATTCAGCACCTGGATAGTTTGGCCTGACATCGAAGTGACGATATCTCCTGGACGCTGAGCATTTCCATCGGGCATATTCTCAACCAACCCAACAACGCCTATAATATTTTGGTTAGATTCACGGCGCGCAACAGCCTTCATCAAGCCCACTACCGCCGCAGATCCTCCCATGTCGAATTTCATATCCCACATGCCAGCGGCAGGCTTTATTGAAATTCCTCCAGTATCAAAGGTGACCCCTTTACCCACAAACGCCAATGGCGCGTCGCTTTTCTCACCGCCATTCCAATGCATCACAACAAGCCGTGACTCTTTAACAGATCCTTGCCCCACCCCAAGGAGCGCTCCCATTCCTAAGCCTGCCATCTGTGCTTCATCTAAAACCTCAACCTTTACGCCCAATGGCTCAAGTTCCGCTTTAATTGTGGTGGCGTATGCCTCTGGGTAGAGTACGTTTGGCACCTCAGCAACAAGGTCACGGGCAAAATGAACGCCTTCAGATACCGCAACTTCCATATTATACGAAGCCTCGGACTCAACCGGCTGGCTGCAGATTAAGTTAACGGATTCTACAGTTACCTTTTCCTCTTTGGGTTTTTTAGTTTTGTATTTGTCGAACGAATAAGCTCTAAGCCGAACGCCATTTGCAAAGGAGCCGACCAAGGAAGCGGTAGGAATTTGACTTGCCGACACGCAAATCGAAACGGCGCCACTTGTTGAAACCTTCTTCCACAGTGTTGCCCCTATTTTCTCTGCATCGAGGCCGCTGAGCTTTTTAGGGTCACCAATCCCTAACAGAAGAATAGTTCCGCTTTCACCACCTAATATTTCGCAGACTTGCTCTTTTTTCCCAGTGAAACGAGCCGCGTCCGCAGCACGTGCTAGCACCCCAGTGAGTGCCTGGTTTTCAGCCAATAGCTGAACAGTTATGTCAGCGTCATGTGCGTTCGAAGAGAAGGTAAAATCTAGGTCAATCATCAATTATTTTCCTCATAGGTGAAGCCGCGATCGTCAACGGCCAATTTTGGTTAGCCATATTTAATGGCACAAGGGCGAAGCCTCATACCAACATAGGCGTGCGGACTAAGTTTCAAGAGATAACTATTCTTTGTAAGCTATCATTTGTTAAAGGAACTCACTCTATCTGCAGGCCCTCTATTGATCGTGTTTGATAAGTCGAAACGGAAATCTGTTCAAATGCTTCCCGTATTTCCAATCCCATTAAAGTTATTTCTTTGGTCATATACATTCTTTTAACAAGGCGGTTAAACCATCAATCTCGAAGCTCAAATCATTGCGAAACTCCTTGTCTTTTGTCTCTTTTCGCTTCCCTATCATGTCTTCGATTAGAGCCTGAACTAACGTTGAAAAAGCGCCCTTGTTTGCATCGGTCAACTCCAAAGATATTTGAGTATTCATCATCATTTCAGAATATGCTGAAAAGTCCGTATCTGCCAAGTTTACAAGCTGCTGATCTATTTCCATCCACTCCTCTTCCCAGAGCGCATATAAAGCTTTGAAGCTATTATTTTGGTCACGCTCAAGCCTGTCCTCAAGTGCGACCATGACCCTAACAAAAGCCCAAATATCTACCTGATGAATCATAGGTTACCCTTAGTTTGTGTTAGCTACATTGGCTAACCTTATTCTCTATCGCTGGCGATCCCGCCTCAATAATGCTCTACTTTACTGAACTTATTGGTGGGTCTGCGCAACACAGTGCGTCTTCGATATAATAGAGAAACCTCCGTTAGCTAGTCGTAGAAGCTTTTTATATGCTAGGAATACTATCGATGAGCAAACCGATAAGCTATTCGTCCAGAAATACGGCACGAAGATTTCATATTTTCACTGCTGCCATGTGTTTTGGAGAAGCTTTCTTCGCAGCTGAATTTGCAGTCGTCCCATACTTAGCAAGTGTACCAAGCAGGCGGTGGTGGGTAATCACTGCTAATGCAACTTTTTTTTCAGTTCTAGGAGGTTTAGTGTTCTTTGGTATTGGTTGGTGGTTCGCGTCAGCTTTTTCCGGCGTAATGTACGGTACCTATGAGGTTGGAACTACCCCTGATTTTCTCGACACCGACTTATGGACTGCATGGTTCAATTCTCAAGGTTGGGTTTTGAAACCCTGGATGATAGCGTCGTTCGTGACTTTTATCGCGGCCCTATTACCTTTGCCGCACAAACTCTATGGTTTAGCCGCCGGTTTGAGCGGATTTGGCTTCATTAACTTTATGCTAGCTTCGATATTTGGGAAAATAGTTCGTCATGGAGTCATATTTTTTGCTGCGTGTAAATCATTCGGTTGGTTAGCGCTCTGGATACACGGGAGATCAAAAGGACCACCGAAATGGCTTAGCTGGATTAAGCCTTAGTAGTTAATAGCTGTTGGCTATCGAACGATAAACCAATCTCAACTTTGGAAATCTAGTTGATTGCGGAGATTTCCTTGGCATTCTCTATTTTTTTGACTTTGAAGCTGCCTTGGCTCGCTGCCTCTCTGTCTCTGCTTCTTTCTTTTCCTCCGACTCAGTTTTCGTACCGCGAGTGATGACCATTTGCTGAAGCACAGAAAGAAAATTGTTCCACGTCCAATAAATTACCAAACCCGCAGGGAAAGTAGCCATAAAGAACGTAAAGATTACGGGTAGAAAGCGCATAACCATGGCTTGCGTTGGATCTGTGGGAGCTGGTGACATGCGCTGCTGCCATACCATAGTGAGGCCCATAGCAATGGGCCAAACGCCAACAGAGAGCACGGCAAGCAATCCGCCAGTTTGTAATATTACTGGCAACTCAAAAGGCAGAAGACCGAACAAATTCATCCAGGAAGTAGGATCGCCTACGGACATATCCTGTATCCAACCAAAGAAAGGAGCATGTCGGATCTCGAGCGTATTAAAAATCACTTTATAAAGCGCAAAGAAAATTGGGATTTGCGCAAATAAAGGAAGACACCCTGCCATAGGATTCGCGCCCTCTTCCCTATACAGCGCCATTGTCGCCTGACTCATTGCTTGTCGGTCATCACCATGCTTCTCCTTGAGCGCTTCCATTTTTGGCTGAAGCTTCTTCATACGAGCCATAGACCGAAACCCGTTATTAGCAATTGGGAACAAAAATGCCTTGATAATCACAGTGATAATCAAAATTGCGACACCAACATTACCAACAGCATCGCTAAGCCAAACCAAGGCTGCTGTAAGTGGCATAGTAAAGTACCAGAACCAGCCAAAATCTATCGTAAATGCAAATTGCTCTGCATCAACAGATGCCTCATATTTGCGAAGCAGGTCTAGCTCCTTAGGGCCTGCAAAAAGATCAAATTGGAACTCAACAGGGTTGCCAGCTGCAAGTATTACAGGCTGGCCTCCCACCGCATTGGTAAGATTGGTTTGAAAATAACCAGAATCTTCGATGTAATCATACGATGCAACTGCCGCAAAACTTGGATTACGTATTAAAGCTGACATGAAGTACTTATCCGCTAACGCTATCCAATCGCTTCCTGCAGGCTGAGCGGTGCCAGAATCCGCAATCTGATCGTAGGCCTGACGTTTGACACGATTTTCATCAAAGTATGCAAGCCCTTGGCGAGCAGTCCAAATTGTCTCGACACCGGGCATCCGATTGAACTTCCCTAAGGAGTCAACTTCTCCTTGGCGCAAATTTCGGCCACCGAGCAACAATGCCTGGGGCTCATCAACAAGCGACTCCGCACGCATTTTAACACTATAAAGATATTGGTCTTTAAGCTGGTAGGAGACTTCAACTACTGCAGTGTCTAAGTTTGTACTTCTTAATACTACAGAACTACTATCTGACTGAACCTCCTCAAAAATCAAATTCGCTGGAACCAAGCCCGTGGTGGTTCCCACACGAGCATACGGTTGGAACATGTATGCTAACTCACCCTCATCAAACTGGAAGAGGGACACTTCGGGGCTATTTTCTGAGACATCCTCGCGATAATCGGTCAGGGTTTGGCTAAAGAACAAGCCTGAAGAAACATCTATCACCCCATGAGCTACTTCGCGGCCGTCTTTATCTACACTGTTAATCTCTGAGGCGCCTGACTGGCCAAACCGACTCAATAGTGTGTTTGATACTCTGTTAAATGTTGCAGAGGACTCTTCTATTTTAACCGCCGCCTGATCGTCCTGGGGAGATTCTACTGAAATGGGTGGAGCCAAGAGAAAGTACGCCACATATAGCAAGCCAATTAAAGCCATAGCCGTAATCATATTCGACATCGGTACTTGGCCCTGAGGGCCGCCGGGTTGGTTAAACATAGGTCTGTTTACTCTTTTTCTGCATCGGTTACTTTTGGCACTGGATCAAAACCACTGCCACCGAAAGGATGGCAGCGGATAACACGACGCACAGTTAAATAAAGCCCCAACATTGCGCCGTGACGAGCTAAAGCTTCTAATCCGTAAAGACTACAGGTAGGCTGGTAACGGCAGGACCGACCAACAAATGGCGAAAATGAATAACGATAAGCGTAGATAAAAAGCGCTAAAAACCTTGCTGGCCATGACATGTGGCGCCATAAATCTGCGGCAGAAGTCTTATCGATGTAATCGGCGTTACACATTTCTAGAAGACTTTGAAGTTAAGACCTGATTAAGGGCTTTGCGCAGGTCTTCATCTAATTTTGCAAAGGGGGATCCCACGGAACTTCTGCGAGCTATAATAACAAAAGCCCATCCAGTTGGTGCTAATTTTGGAAGCACCTCCCGACTTAGGGCAGTTAGTCTGCGCTTAGCCCGGTTGCGTGCGATTGCGTTCCCTACTTTTTTCGACGCAGTAAAGCCGAGGAAAATTGCATCAGCCAAGTGAGGTTGCCGTGCAATTATTTTAGCCCTCGTTTGCTCGACTTCGCGCAACGGCAATGCCTGGAGAATCAAAGTTGGCCGCACTGCTTTGTTACCTTGCGCGGCTAACTTCAAAAATTGAGGGCGGGTTTTCAGCCGCACCAATGCAGGAGCGGCAGTCATCGACCGGTTTTAAGCAGACAGGTTCTTCCGGCCTTTGCTGCGACGAGCAGCTAACACGCGACGACCACCAACAGTGGCCTTGCGGGCGCGGAAGCCGTGGCGACGCTTGCGCACCAGGCGGGAGGGTTGATAGGTACGTTTGACCATGATCTAAACCTTATAGAATTCTTCTAGCTCCAACGGAATCGCGAAGCTTCACACGTGATTGCGGGGCCCTAGTGCCTCCTGCACATTTCGTCAACATTACTTCTTAGCTTCTAACTCAGACAAACGGGCTTCTAGTGCTTCGTTTTCTTCACGAGCCTTGGAGGCCATCGCTTGAACTATCTCAAATTCCTCACGTGTTACCAAATTCATATCCGCCATCGCACGCTCCATACGTTGTTGGAAAAGTGTTTCAACTTCAGATTTCATTCCATTGAGCGCTCCCATTGCACCTCCTGCCGCGCGAGCCAGATCATCGAAAAAGCGGTTATCTGTTTGCATGGTGTTAGTTTCCCTGTTTTTTAAGCCTGATAACTATATAGGAAGATCAAAATTCCTTAAAAGGCAGCGTTTAAAAAAAGAAGCCGATGTACAGATTTGATTATCCTATCTGGATCGATCCCGTAATTATCACTGTCGGGCCTGTCCAGTTAACCTGGTATGCTTTAGCTTATATGGGAGGCTTGCTTGCTGGCTGGCTTGTAATACGCGCACGTGTATCAGCCGACAGGTTTTCTTTGTCACCATCAGATGTTGATGACTTGCTAGTTTATGTCCTTCTTGGTGTTATTGTAGGAGGGAGGATAGGTAATTTCCTGTTTGGTTGGGGCTACGATGCAGGAAGCTATACCGAGCAATTAAAGTCGATGTTCTGGCCCATCCAGGTGATGCCCGATGGAAGCCGTATGTTGGCAATTACCGGTATGTCATTCCATGGCGGGTTTCTCGGAGTTGTCGCTGCGACACTGATTTTCTGGGTTAGAAGAAAGAGAGTTTTCTCATTAATGAGACTAGCAGATTACCTCGCTCTAGTAGCACCAATCGGACTTTTTTTTGGCCGAATAGCCAATTTTATCAATCGTGAGCTTTATGGGCGCTCCGTAGAGCCTAACTCCGCTATTGGTATAAATTTCTACCCCGAAGGCAATCCACCGTACATGCAAGCGCAGTTAGAAGCCTGTTTAGCGAACAATCCAGCGATTAGTCAGAAATGTTATGAGGCTTTTGATCTTACCGTTTACCGACACCCAAGCCAGCTTTATGAGGCCTTTGGAGAAGGCCTGTTGCTTCTTGCCATTATTTGGTGGCTCTATCAGCTGCCCCACGTAAAAGAAAAAGCTGGTTTGCTTACAGGAGTATTCATTACGGGATATGGAGTCATAAGAACAGCCGTTGAATACGTGCGGTCTTTTGACCCTGTAATTGGCCTAGACTATCTTGGGCTTAACCGCTCTCAAGAATTAAGCCTACCTATGATAGTCATTGGTATTTTACTTATGTTTTGGGCCAGTCGTCGTGACACACCTTAAGGATCTTTTAAACAAACACATTGCGGCAACTGGGCCACTAGGAATAGATACGTTTATGCAGCTTGCTCTGCATCATAACCCACATGGATATTACTTCAGAGGAACAGGAATAGGGCGTTCAGGCGACTTTATTACCGCCCCAGAAGTGAGCCCACTTTTCGGTCGATGCCTGGCCAATTGGATAAACCACCAACTGGTAATTTTGAAAGCAAAGGCTTGGCGACTAGTTGAGTGCGGACCAGGAAGAGGCACTATGTTGCAGACAATGCTTCCTTTCGTGAAAAATCAACCAAATGAACTACACTTGGTAGAGGCTTCTCCAAGCTTTCAAGAACAAATAAGTAACAAGATCAGTCTACCCAAACTTTTTGTTACTGATTTAGGAAGCTTACCAGAGAGTAAATTACCAACGATTGTGCTCGGAAATGAATATTTAGATGCATTGCCTGTTAGACAGTTTCAGCGGCAAGGAGAAAAAATATTTGAAATTTGTGTAGGCCTAACCAATGGCAAATTATCCTTTGTACGCAAAGCAGCTGAGGAACAGCCCTGCCCCCTCCCCAGTGATAAAGACGGTTGGTGGGAAGTAAGTCAGACATCAGTCTCACATATCGAATTTTTGGCTAACGAGATAAAAGCATCTGGAGGAGCCGTGATGCTAATAGATTATGGATATACAGAGCCCAATGGAAAACCATCCTTCCAGGCAATAGAAAGTCACTCACGAGTAGACCCACTTTTAAATCCTGGGTCTGCAGACCTCACAGCACTGGTGGATTTTGGAAGAATGTCTGGGGTCGTCTCAAAAGCAGGCTTAGCCACCCACCTTGAGACCCAGAAAGAATTTCTCATCCGATTTGGGCTTGGTAATTTGCTAACCAAATCGCCAAACGAAGCTCTTGCTGCTGCGCGTTTGGTTCGAGAAGATGAAATGGGAAACTTATTCAAAGTTCTATCGTTTATTTCACCTATCCCTGATAAGTCATGAATACGCCGGTCTACTTAACCTCAGAAAGCCTTAATCACCCAAGTATTCGCCATGGGTTTTTCACTCGTTTGGGCGGCGTTAGCCAGGGACTGCAAGACGATAGTCATGACGACTTGGCCGTGAGCTATCATACAGGGCTGGAGATAGATGAAGTGACTATTAATCGCACCAGGGTACAGGAAGCTTTTGGAGCCAAATTTGTTAGCGCGAAACAAGTGCATGGGGCGAAAGTAATTAACGTAAAGCGATACTGGGACCCACTAAACCCACCAGTCGCAGATGGACTAGTTACTAGTCAAAGAGCCCTTGGAATCGGCGTCCTAACCGCAGACTGTGTCCCAGTTTTATTCGCAGATAGTACAGCAGGGGTGGTTGGCGCATGTCATGGAGGATGGAGGAGTTTGCGGGAGGGGATTATAGAAGCTACGATTGCTGAAATGGAAAAAAAAGGCGGATTACGTGAGAGAATTATAGCGGTTATTGGACCTTGCCTTGGGATAAAATCCTATGAAGTAGGCCATGATTTTCCGGCGAACTTTAAGGGAACTCTAAAACATTATCGGTCACTATTCATACCATCCGAGAATCCTGAGAAGTTGATGTTTGACCTCCCACTGGCAGCCAACGGCTTTTTAAAACAAGCTGGGCTTGAAAAAATAGATATTTTAGATTTTGATACGCTAACAAATAAAGACCGCTTTTTCTCCCATCGTCGAGCTACACGGTTGGGTCAACCAGATCTTGGCCGGCAAATAAGCATAATCGCAGTAAATTAAGCATATTTACTGATAAATTTGAGCAGTCAGGGGTTTGCATTTGAAGATTGAAGTGCTAGGGGCCGCGCTCTTAATTAGGGGATCAGCCCCGTATAAGGAGTCCATGTGGAAGTATCGGTACGCGATAATAATGTTGAGCAAGCGCTACGAGCGCTCAAGAAAAAGCTGCAACGCGAAGGCCTGTTTCGTGAAATGAAAGAGCGCCGTCACTTCGAAAAGCCAAGTTTGCGTCGCAAGCGCGAAAAGCAAGAGATGCAGCGGCGTCACCGAAAAAATCTAAGGAAAAAAATAGAGCGAGACGGGTTTTAAACGGTAACCGCACTCTTTTAACTCACGGGGCCTTAAGGGGCCCTTTTTTTATGTTTAAAGTTTAGTAATGTAAGAAAATGCTCGATGCAGTTTTGCGGCCTTTCATTGATCCCCCGTTAGATCGGCTTGCCAGGGCAATCGATCGGCCCGCGCTCACGCCAAACACGGTCACATTTATTGGCCTGTTTCTTGGACTAATTGCAATCCCTGCTCTGTGGCTGGGTCTCAATGAAATCGCAATAATATTTATACTTCTTAATCGCCTCTGCGATGGCTTAGACGGTGCAGTAGCTCGCATGAGGTTAGCTCGTGGCGAGAAGCTTCCATTACATGGTGGATTCCTGGATATTTGTGCAGATTTCATATTCTATGGAGCGATCCCACTTGGATTTGCCCTGCAAAACCCTGAATCAAATGCTGTTGGCGCAGCGTTCCTACTTGCTGCATTTATGGCCACAGGAGTAAGCTTCGTTGCATTCTCAACTTTGGCAAATCAACTAGGTTTAACGACTGATTTACGAGGTAAAAAAAGTTTCTACTATCTTGGGGGCCTCGCAGAAGGAACAGAGACGATCTTTGTTTTTGTGCTCGCCTGCATAGCTCCCAGCTGGTTTCCTTGGATTGCGCTCATCTATGGTATCATTTGCTGGGTAACCGTTATAGTGCGGTTCTTTGAAGTGCGGGAAAAAGTTAAAGATTTAGATCACTGAGGCCTAACGGGTAACCTAGCTGCAGATCCTTCAAAGGTTTCCCAACGAATTCTTTCAATACATATGCGAACCCTTGGTCGCGATAAGATGATCGAATATGGCCAATTACACGGCCGTTTAGAGAAAGATCAGACCCTACCTCAGCGTGACCCTGATATGGGACCAAGACCCGCTTCAGAAGCCCCCTATAACGCATCCGAGCTGTAACTTCTTGCCCGATGAAGCAGCCTTTCCCCCAATCGATTGTACTTGCCAAGCCATTATCAAGTAACGTAGATTTCCCGGCAATTAAATCATACGCCCCCTCAGGCACTCCAAGCTCAGCTCGCGCCTGATGATATGATTCAACTGATTTACCCTGTCGGCTCACCACCAGATCGTGGCTAATTTCAGAATGGCGGCTATCTCGGAAATCTAGAGGAAAAGCACCAATCTGACTCACCAACTTCAGTCCCTCTAACTCAATTAAACTTACTTGCGAGCGAAGTTTAAATATCGATAGGCGCTTTATAACATCATCAAAGGCCTGTGCAGGCAACCCCATGGCCAGTTTATCCTCCGACATACTTAACAATGGAAAATCGACTAAAAACTTCCCTTGTGGCGTCAGAAGCGCTCCATAGGCGCCCTCTCCAACAGCTAAGTTGGTTCTTTGCGTTATGAGGCCATTGAGAAAACTTCGTGCGTCGGGACCACAAACAGACAGCACCCGCAAATCAGAACGTTGGAACACCATAGACATTAAATAGTGAGGGGGTCATAGGTTTCCAATGACCCAAGTATATGATCTAATATTAAAGAATGCGGATGTTTTTCTACCCTCCGGGCTAGCCTCGGTCGATATAGGTGTTTGCAACGGAAAAATTGAGGCTATTGGTAGCCTGAATGATTCCCAAGGCGAAATCAGTCGAGATTTAACGGGATTAACTATATTACCAGGTTTTATTGATAGCCAAGTGCACTTTCGCGAGCCCGGTATGGAGCACAAAGAAGACCTAGCTACTGGAGCAGACGCAGCAGTCGTTGGTGGTATCACTTCAGTATTTGAAATGCCAAACACCAATCCAACGACGACGACAGAAACCGCATTGGCAGACAAATTAGCACGAGCCAAAGGTCGAATGGCCTGTGACCACGCTTTTTTTGTGGGTGCCAGCCCAGAGAACATAGACATCATAGAAGATCTGGAAGATCTACCAGGATCTGCAGGTGTAAAAGTTTTTATGGGGTCCTCCACAGGCACGTTGCTTGTTGAAAGAGAAGAGCTTCTGGAAGAGGTTCTCAGGAGGGGACATAGAAGGGCATCCTTCCACTCAGAAGATGAAGATATGCTGCGAGCCCAGTACTCAGCTCTTGAGGAAGAAACCCATGTTCGAGAACATCATAAGATAAGGTGCATAGAGGCAGCTGTTACATCGACTGAGCGGCTGTTAAGACTGGCCAAGAAAACTCAGCGCCAAGTTCACGTATTGCATATTTCAACTGCCGAAGAGTTGCCGATGCTCTCGGCTAATCGAGCTTTTGCAACCTGTGAAATTACCCCAAATCACTTAAGCTTGGCAGCACCGGACTGCTACAACCAATTAGGCACTAAAGCTCAGATGAACCCTCCGGTCAGGGATGCAAGACATCAAGTTGCCCTTTGGGGAGCAATAAGAAATGGCCTTTTCGATGTCATTGGCTCAGACCATGCACCTCATACTCTCGAGGAAAAAGCAAAGACCTATCCCAGCTCTCCTTCCGGCATGCCTGGCGTGCAAACAACTGTACCGTTAATGCTCCAGGCTGTTAACGAAGGTAAACTAACCCTTGCACGCCTGGTTGATCTATTAGCAACAGGCCCTCAACGTATTTTCGGGATCCAAAATAAGGGAAGAATTTCACCGGGTTATGATGCCGACTTTACAATCGTAGACTTGAATCGCACCGAAACTGTGACGAACAAATGGTTAAAGTCCCGCGCGGGATGGTCTCCTTATGAGAACCAAACGCTGAAAGGCTGGCCTGAGATTACCTACGTGAGAGGCCAGCTAGCTGCCGAAGGAGGCGAACGCGTTGGCCCCGCTCTTGGTGAGCCTGTAAAATTTATTCATGCAAAAAACTAAAACCGAACAAATACTATGCTCTTAAATTATCGATATTGCCATCCGCAGAAAGCAAAATAGCTAACTGTCGAGATCCCTGAAAATTAGCGAGAAGTATCACCAACGAAGCCATAATTGGTGCAGATATAAGCATCCCAAATATGCCCCAAATTGACCCCCAAAAAAGCAAACTCGCCATCACCAGTATAGATGAAATATTAAAAGAGTTTGAGAGCAAGCGGGGCTCGAGCACTGATCCTATGCCCTGTTGAATCGTCAAAAGCCCTCCAATCAGAATCAGCCATTTTGTGACAGTGAAGTCAGGATCTACCAAAAACAAAATAATTGGTAGTACGGAAGAAATCAGCGACCCCACGACAGGAATGTAATTTAGCAGAAAAAGAAGAAGGGCAAATAATAAGGCAAAATTAACATCTAAAATGGACATCACAACATAGCCGAGTACTCCCGTGAGAGCGGACGTGAATGTTTTTATCCTGATATATGAAGAGAGCCGAGAGACGATCAGTCCAATTAATGAGGACCATCGCTCATGATCGGCTTGCTCTCTATTCAAAGCTGCTAATTTCCGAGGAAAGCTGCTACTCTCCGAATAAAAGAAGATAAGATAGATAATGACCGTTGTTACTAGCGTAATCGTTCCTTGCGTCGCGGATAGCAAGCTACCCGCTGCCTCAGGAAGAAGCCGCACGCGCAAAGTTTCTATCGAGCTAATCACAACAGCTTCGAACTGGCGGGCATAATTTTCAATGTCAGCCATGTTCGTGGAACTATCACCAGATAGAATGGAATTAATGCGAACTACTTGCGCTCCTACCCAGGTTGCAAATCCACTCGCTAGCGCCCCCAACTGTGTTTCGTAGTCTGGAATTTGCGCGCTAAATTCTAAAAAAGTGTTAGAAACAGTGTTAGTTACCAACCAAGTCACGAGGACCAAAATCACCCAAGAAAAAATATGGGTAAGTAGTGCTTTTCCGACAAAGTCTGGCCCTGCACTTTGAAGCAATCGTGCAACAGATACTAATGCAAACCATACTAAGCCCGCCAGTACAATTGGGATCAAAATTGATGCACCAATCCACAATACATAGGTCACTAAAAATGCAGTAGAGAGCGTAAAAAAGATGGTCGCTGCGCTGTAACGGCTGTCGGAGCTTGTAGTCATCATTTTATCCTAGCGACAAAACTTTTTGTTCTAAAGCCTGAAATCGTTTATTTGTTAAACCTAAAGCCTTCAACTGTTCGTTTGTGTTTGTAAGGTAGTCTCTGTTTGTCCCCATGCCGCCGTGCGCGTGAGCAATAATTTCTGCTTGTTGATCTAAGCTTTTTCCAGGCGTAAATTCAGCAGCACCAAGTTTTGGCACAAAAGTTAATGCCGCAACAGAGTAAGAATCGACTACAATCTTAATTAACGCAGGCTTATAAGCATAAGTGCTGATTTCCCTTTCAATTAAATAGTCATATACGCGCATCGCATCTTTGGGTGGAATCTTGAATGCACGTCCGACACATGACCCCCCTGGACACAAGGTTAATACAAGCCCTGGCAGGTCAGGAGTACCCCGATGTCTGACTGAGCGCATTGCGAAATCTCGATGATAACCATGACTGCGAGCAAGGGTCTTATATGCGTAATGAAATCCGGGGTTCCACATTAAAGAGCCGTAGCCAAACACCCATAGCTTTGACTCAATAAAACGTTTTCTTACCTCTTCTATGCTTTGCTCCTGTTCTGACATGCCTTAAGGAATATAGGACAGTCCTGTTAATGAAAGCCCTCCCATGCGCATCCTGCGGATTTGCATTTATATTTTTATCTCGCTTGTGGTTATCCTCTGGATTGCCGGCTGGCTGATCGGCCGAAGCATACTCCTAGGTGAACTCAATGGCAGGGGACTTACCCAAAGTTTTGATCTGTTTCGTTTCAGAGCCAGTGACGTAGAGATTAGTGGATTTCCATTCTACTACCGAATTGATCCTAAAGGGGCGCTCATTGAGGATTCCAATGCAAACACTATTATAGAATTAGATGATAGATTCAGCGTCCAAGTTTCCTTGTTAGGCAGCGCTGCTGCGCTCTTAACAGGAAGCGAGGTTGGTGCCCGGCTCAACTTTCCTGGCACCTATGATCTTGGCGATACAGGACAACTAAGTTTTAAAAGTGGATGGGCCAAAACGGACCTGCGGGGCTTGACCCCTAGGAATCAAGAGAACTGGGTTTGGGGCGGATTAGATCTTAATTTCGAAATGGTCTCGTTAAGTGTGGAGCAAGAAAAAATTATTCAACTGGATGCTCTCATTCTTAATATGGAACCACAGGGCACGGAGTCAGGGTATACTTTTGATCTAGCTGCGTCAGAGCTATCTTTAGGTAACCAAACTTTTGACCAGGTCCCAAATTCTTTAGATTCCGTTAGCGCTTTTGGTCGGATCCAGCCGGACCTTCGTGCAAGCTACGTTGCGCTTGGCCTTAGCAGCGAGTTGCTATCGGCTAGAGAAGATCCTCTGGCAATAATTTCTCTAATGGCTGAGCATGGAGAAACAATCGCGGCCTTAATTAGCTCATCTCCAGGCATTTATGTTGATAGAAGTTTAATAAAATGGGGTGATTCTGAGATTGAATCACAGCTTAGCTTGCCAGTTATAATTTCACCTTTTCAAATGACAGCTAACTTTGGTGTTAATGGTTCTATAAGTTTTAGCAATGTAGGCACTCTCCTCGAAGATTTGCTGCGGGAACCAGTCATTCGACAAAACCGCGAACTAACGGTTCTAGTAGGGGGAATTAGAGCAGCGGCGCCTGGCTTGGGCATCGACCTTAATGGAGGGCGGCGAACTGTTATTGAGGGAACCCTGGTGGAAGTTGGCCGAGAAGGTATTATTGCCCGGCTGAAACAGCTCAAAATTGATGGGAAACCGCTGCCTTTTTAGGATCTCACGTTGCGGCATGCTACAAGGCTTTTTGCGACATGTTTCATTGATTTGATGACCAGCCAGCCCTAAGCCCCCGCCAAACCGCTAAATGGAGAAGAAACTGATGTCCAAAATAAAAGTCGCCAACCCCATTGTAGAGCTTGATGGCGATGAAATGACTCGCATCATTTGGGAGTTTATAAAAGAGCGCCTAATCTTGCCTTATTTGGACGTAGACCTGAAATACTATGATTTGGGAATTGAGAAACGAGATCAAACGAACGATCAAATCACCGTAGACGCTGCAAATGCCATAAAAAAGTATCGTGTGGGCGTTAAATGCGCCACGATTACTCCGGACGAAGCCCGAGTTGAAGAGTTTGACCTTAAGAAAATGTATCGCAGCCCGAATGGGACTATTCGCAATATCATTGGTGGTACAATTTTCCGCGCTCCAATAGTTATGCAGAATGTACCACGACTAGTGCCGGGCTGGACTCATCCAATTGTTATTGGCCGACATGCATTCGGTGACCAATACCGAGCGACTGATACTCTTGTTCCCGGGCCTGGAAAACTACGCATGGTGTTCGAGCCTACCGATGGCGGTCAGGCTCAGGACCTGGAGGTGCATGACTTTGATCAAGCAGGAATAGCCATGGCTATGTATAATCACGATGAATCAATCCGCGGTTTTGCGCGCTCCTGTATGAATTATGGTCTTGATGTTGGATGGCCAGTTTATCTGTCTACTAAAAACACCATAATGAAAAAATATGACGGCCGATTTAAAGATCTATTCCAAGAAATTTTCGAAAACGAGTTCGAAGAAAAGTTTAAGGCTGCAGGTATATCTTACGAACACCGCCTAATAGATGACATGGTAGCCGCTGCGCTAAAGTGGAACGGTGAATTTGTTTGGGCATGCAAGAACTACGATGGTGATGTGCAATCTGATACAGTTGCGCAGGGATTTGGTTCATTAGGATTAATGACATCGGTATTGATGACGCCAGATGGTAAGACTGTGGAAGCTGAAGCCGCTCATGGCACGGTAACGCGCCACTATCGTCTGCATCAGCAAGGTAAAGAAACTTCCACAAACCCAATAGCATCCATCTTCGCATGGACACGTGGACTTGCCTATCGTGGGAAATTTGACGAGACCCCAGAGGTCGTTAACTTTGCTCAAACCTTAGAAAGAGTATGTATCGAGACCGTCGAGGCTGGATTTATGACCAAAGATCTAGCATTGCTCGTGTCTCCGGACCAGGGTTGGATGACAACGCGCCAGTTTCTAAACAAACTTGATGAAGGCCTCAAAGCAGCAATGGGTTCATAATGTATCGATTACTGGCGCTCTTACTTTCAGTATTGTGTTCCTCAGCTGCGCACACAGAGATTTACCTTGGTGTGCGTCCAGCTGATCAATTGGGGCCAGGCGAAAGCCGAGGGGTTTTTGTTGGCAGTTGGAATCAAGTATTGATCGATGAGAATGGGACAGTTCAGTCACTGGATAAGTTGATGGCTGAATATGGGTCCGTGTTTTCTGCCGTTGAATTAGCTAGAGCCAACACAGAACAAATGGCGTCAAACTATCAAATAGAAGACGCTGGACCAGTATCGCGAATATTGGCTGACCCGCTGCCCGCTGTAAGCGGCCTGCTTTTGGTGAGAGACTTCGTAGAAGATTTGTCTTCAGTAAGAAATCTAGATCCACTTAATATGATTTTACCAATGGGAGATCTCTTAATCTTTCAAACCACGTTAACACCAGAAATTGATGCAGGATTTGCTGATTTAGCCACCCGGCTAGCTCAGGCCCCTATGGGCTTGAGTAATCTAGTCATAACCTATGTTAATAATACATACACAACAAACGAACCCCCAACCGCAGAGGAAATCCTAATGTCGCTCGGAACCGACCCTGAAAACACTATAGTTGTAACGCTTAAAGATGGTGATGTAATCATTCGCATGCGTGATGATATCGCCCCTAATCATGTTACTCGTATAAAAGAATTAGCCCGTGAGGGTTTTTACGACGGTATTGTATTCCATCGTGTCATAGAAGGCTTTATGGCCCAAACAGGCGACCCAACAGGCACGGGAACTTCTGGATCTGGTCAAAACCTCAACGCGGAATTTTCCGATGCTCCGTTTTTACGTGGGACTGTTGGAATGGCTCGTGCAGCTAGCCCGAATTCTGCCGACAGCCAATTTTTTATCATGTTTGCTGATGGAAGATTCTTAGACAATAACTACACCGTGATAGGGCAGGTCGAATCTGGAATGGAGTTTGTAGACAATATCAAGCGAGGCGAACCACCTGTAGATCCTGATCAAATGATCCGTGTGCAAGTGCAGGCGGATTTGTAAACTGCTTTCAGTTCTAAGATCTGAAACACAAATCAGGCGGCTTGAGGCAAATGCTTCTTGCCGTCTTTTTCGTAAGCCATTCTTTGATAATTTTTGGGTCGTCGCAGCAGAGGATTTTGGTCATACACTTCGTTACATCTCAGCCGATAGAATAGAGGATGGGGCAATAGTCTGGGCTCAAATTCACAGTAATTTTGACAAGCTTTCTGAAACCTGTGACACCTCTGGTAGCAGCCCTTTTTGGTTCGTTGAGTGCAGGACCTGGCCCCCAAGCAGTCTGCTGGCTTGGGATGGCCTTAAGAATTGGTTGGCCCAAAGACTTCAGGCCGATCGGCCTTGCGTTGCCGCAGCTTTCTCTTCAGAGCAGCTGATAGTTGGTTTCGCTGATTCTGCTGAATTTTATAACAGGTTATCCCACGCGCAAAGCACTGCACCCAATAATCCGTTATTTAGACTTCCCTTTCTGCTCCGCAACGAAGGACCATTGGCCATTGCGCAAATAGATGTATCGCTTGGCAAAAAAGTTGCACTCAAACCTGCCTTGAGAAGCCAACAAAGTATCGAGCTAGCTCTCGCTCCCTAGTAAAGCTGCAGCTAATTCCATCCGTTTTAAATCACTACCAGATATGAGGGTCCCTGAGAGAACGGTAGGGCAATAAGTTGACTTGTTTAGCCAAACTTGACCACCGGCTTCCTTTACTAACAAGGTACCAGGGGCATGGTCCCAAGGCATTAGTTTTGCCATCGCAACAAAAGCATAAGTGCCAAGTGCGGCCCTACAATAATCATGCCCCGCGCATTGAGTTTTCTGGGTTGGTGACAATTCATCGAGAATATGCTCTCTTTTTTCTTTTAGATCGGGTCGGGAAAAAAAACGGTTAGTGATTGCTGCGGTCGAATTTACTTTTGAGGTTTTAATTTGTTCATACTCTTTACCAACACATTTCCGCCATGTGCCATTTCCTTGAGATGCCCAGAAAAGTTTGCGGGAAGTGGGAAAATATATCCATGCTGCTAAGACAGATTGTTGGTGACAAAGCGCCACCATGCAACAAAAATCCTCGTTGCCTTTTGCAAAATTAAGAGTTCCATCCACCGGATCCAGTGTCCAGACTAGATCGTTGCTAGCCATAAGATCCGTCGAAGCCTCGCCTCGGCTTACCGCCTCTTCGCCAACCACAGCCGAACCAGGCAATAGATCTAATAAGCGCGGGGCAAGCCAGGCCTCAGCTTCAATATCTGCTATGGTTACAATATCATTGGGCGCCGACTTTGTTGATATGTCATCATCCCTTAGCGATCGAAATCGGGGCATTATTAAAGTGTTGGAAACTTCCTGGATCAGTTCTGATACTTGATCCCTCAAATGAATTTGATCAATGCTAGCCAACAAGGAAATCAGTCACCGATTCTCGCACAGCTCCTAGGGCTGCATCAGCTGAATCTGCATTTGGCCCTCCCGCTTGAGCCATTTCCGGACGACCCCCTCCACCTTTACCGCCAACCGCATCGGCCGCCACTCGGACTAAATCAACCGCACTAATTTGATTACTGAGATCCTTATGCACAGCGGCAACAATGGAACATTTCCCACCATCGGTAGAGATCAAAATAACAATTCCACCACCCTGACCACGCATTACCTCATCGGCCATACCCTTTAGGTCTTTAGCTGGAATATCTGCCAGCACTTGACCACTAAAGACATGCCCATTGATTTCCAATATCTGAGAAGCTCCGCTCCCAGCAACTATTTGTTTACGAAGCTTTGCGATTTCTGCCTCTAAGCGTTTTCTGTCCTCCATCAAACTGATAACCCTGCCCGGAATTTCAGGGGCTGGAGTTTTGAGATGTGAAGATAACTCTTCAATTAAGGCATCACGGGTGCGTCCATGTTCAAGCGCTGCATGGCCAGTAAGTGCAGTTATTCTTCTAACTCCAGAGGAAGGCCCCTCTTCACTTGTAATAATTAGCTGGCCTATCTCACCAGTCTGGCTCACGTGTGTTCCTCCACACAACTCAAGTGAATAGACTTTCCCAGCATGATCACGAGTTCCCATCGCAACCACACGAACCTCCTCTCCGTATTTTTCTCCAAAAAGGGCCATTGCACCCTCAGCTTTAGCCTCACCCGGAGTCATCAGGCGTGTAGTTACCGTCGTATTAGCAAGAATTTCAGTATTAACCGTGTCCTCAACACGCCGCAGTTCATCGAGGCTCATTGCCGAAGAGTGCGCAAAATCAAATCTCAGTCGATCCGGCGCCACCAGTGAACCTTTCTGCATTACATGGGCGCCGAGCTCTTCTCTTAATGCTTCGTGCAGCAGATGGGTAGCTGAGTGATGCTGGCGAAGAGCAGCGCGGCGATCGGCATCAACAGTCAAAATAACCTTTTGATCCGCGGTAAAGACACCAGTTTCGATCCTTACGACATGAAGCCACAAGTCTCCTATTTGCTTTTGTGTGTCTATGACACGGGCCAGATTTCTATCATCTCGGATCCAGCCCTGGTCACCTTTCTGCCCACCAGATTCAGCATAAAACGGGGTCTGTGTAGTAAGTAATAGACCATCTTGGCCTTCTTTAAGACTTTGAACCTCAACTCCATCGTTAATTAATGCTGTTATCACTGCCTGAGATTCGAGGCTATTATACCCAAGGAACTCAGTTGGCTCTAACCGCTCGCTTAATTCAAAGAAAAGTTTATCAGTTGCCTCCCCGCCCGTACCCTTAAATGACTGCCGCGCTTTTGCTTTCTGACCGGCCATAGCCTCTTCAAAACCTATTGTATCAAGACCACGTCCCTGGCCTGATAAAATGTCTTGGGTTAGGTCAAGCGGGAAGCCATAAGTATCGTAAAGTTTGAAAGCAACATCGCCTGGAAGCGCCGAGCCCTCCGCTAATTTATTAGTTTCTTCGTTTAGCAGACCGAGACCTCTATCTAGCGTTGCCTTAAATCGGCTTTCCTCCAGTTCTAGCGTTTGCTTAATCAAAGCCTGTGCATCATGCAGCTCTCCAAAATGTTCTCCCATCTGTCCCACCAATACAGGAACAAGTTTATGCATCAATGGATCAGAATTGCCCACCATATGAGCATGACGCATGCCACGGCGCATAATCCGACGCAGCACATAGCCACGCCCTTCATTAGATGGAAGCACTCCTTCTGCAATCAAGAAGGCTGCGGAGCGTAAGTGATCTGCAATTACTCTGTGACTTACCTGATTAGCTCCGTCTGGGTCGTCATTTGAGGCATTAGCAGACGCCTCGATGAGAGCCCGCATTAAATCAATGTCATAGTTATCATGCTTTCCTTGAAGCACAGCTGCTAGCCTCTCAAGGCCCATACCTGTATCTATAGATGGCTTCGGCAGCGGTAATTGCTCTCCACCCTTTGATTCTACATTGTACTGCATGAAGACGAGATTCCAAATCTCTATAAATCGATCGCCGTCCTCCTCGGGCGATCCTGGAGGACCTCCCCAGATATCAGGGCCATGGTCAAAAAAGATCTCTGAGCAGGGTCCACAGGGCCCTGTGTCTCCCATGGTCCAAAAGTTATCTGATGTGGAGATTGGGACTATTCGATCGTCGCTTAGTCCAGCTACTTTTTTCCAAAGCTGCTTGGCTTCGTCATCATTATGGAAAACAGTCACCAACAATTTATCTTTGGGTAAACCGTAGACATTCGTAATCAGTTTCCATGCGCCCTCAATAGCATCAGCTTTAAAGTAGTCTCCAAAGGAGAAATTACCCAGCATCTCAAAAAAAGTGTGATGGCGGGCTGTCTTACCCACATTTTCGAGATCGTTGTGTTTGCCGCCTGCGCGAACACATTTTTGAGAGGTAGTAGCCCGGGTATATTGACGGGTCTCTTGCCCTGTAAAAACATTTTTGAACTGCACCATACCAGAATTGGTAAACATGAGTGTAGGATCGTTCTGTGGCACCAGAGGACTAGAAGATACTTCAGAATGTTCCCGATCTTTAAAAAAGTCGAGAAAGGTGCGTCTAATTTGATTTGCGCTGCTCATAAGATCCCTTATCTTTTCACAAGAGGAAGGTCCTTAGAGGTATTAGTTACATATTTGAACAGGCGTGACAGAAAAAAGGACGCAGTAACTATCTACGCCCCCTTAAATGTTAACTAGTTTTTGCTCGCCTAACTGTCATCGCCATCTTGATCACCTGGTCCCTCCAGCATGGCATCAGACACAAGACCTGCATTTGCACGAATTGCTTGCTCAATTCGATTAGCTATGTCTGGGTTTTCTATAAGGAATTGCTTGGAGTTTTCCCGTCCTTGTCCAAGGCGATCTTCACCGGCAGAGAACCAAGCTCCTGATTTTTCAACAACACCTGCCTGCATCCCAAGATCAAGCAATTCTCCTGTCTTTGAGATTCCTTCTCCATACATTATATCCAACTCAACAATACGGAAAGGTGGCGCTAACTTGTTCTTAACTACCTTTATTTTAGTCTGGTTACCCACCACCTCATCACGGTCCTTTACAGCCCCTATTCTACGAATATCCAAGCGAACAGATGAGTAGAACTTAAGCGCATTACCTCCAGTAGTTGTCTCTGGAGATCCAAACATGACACCAATTTTCATTCTTAATTGGTTGATAAATATAACCATTGTGTTCGACTTGGAGATTGTCCCCGTGAGCTTGCGCAACGCCTGTGACATCAGACGTGCCTGCAGACCTGGTTGGGAATCGCCCATATCTCCTTCCAACTCCGCGCGAGGCACAAGAGCTGCAACAGAATCAATAACAAGAACATCAACGGCACCTGAACGCACCAGTGTGTCTGCTATTTCAAGTGATTGTTCGCCAGTATCAGGCTGGGAAACAAGCAGAGAATCAATGTCAACACCCAGTTTACGCGCATATATAGGGTCCAACGCATGCTCAGCATCGACGAAAGCACATGTACCACCTCCTTTTTGAGCTTCTGCGATAGCATGCAATGCCAACGTTGTTTTTCCTGAACTTTCTGGCCCGTAAATCTCTACAATCCGACCCTTGGGGAAACCGCCTATCCCCAAAGCAATGTCTAACCCTAATGAACCGGTAGAAATCACCTCAGTCTCAACAACATCGCGCTGACCAAGGCGCATAATAGAACCCTTGCCAAAGGCACGATCTATCTGACCCATAGCCGCCTCTAGCGCCTTTAATTTTCCAGGGTCTTGTTTTGGCTCCATCTGAGGGCCTCCTTGAATAATCTCTAATTTCATTGCAGTCATGCTGCTATCCTCCTCGTTGTAAGTCGATGACCTGTGTCTAACAACGGGCCATTCAAGTCAGCGGTTAATCAAAAGAGTAATTGCTTAATGAAAACACCGAATCATATCGTTTGTTTTACTTTTGTTCTCAATTTGTCAAGAACATAATTAGAACATTTGTAGGATTACTCGTTGATTCTCAGACTGAGAACCCAGAGACGCTCAACTGCACTGCGTGATACCAAACGCTGAGAGAAACAGTACCGTAATGACTGTAATGACGGTACGAAGAAACTGCATAAATTAGGCCGCTCTAGTCATTCGCTCATCTTTCTCATGGGCTTCCTGGGCCTCAATACAAAGAGTTGCACTTGGCCGAGCCTTTAAACGCCCAAGGCCGATCGGCTCCCCTGTCTCTTCACAGTAACCATACTCTCCGAGATCAATACGCCTAATTGCTTGATCAATTTTCTTAATTAACTTTCTAGAGCGATCCCGGGTTCTGAGCTCAAAAGCTTTATTAGTCTCGAATGATGCCCTATCAGTGGACTCTGCCGACTGCATAGACTCATTGGCAAGAGTGCGCAAAGTTTCGTCAGCTTGGTCTATAAGAGACTGCTTCCATTTCTGTAGCTCTTTTCGAAAGAAAGCTAGGTGAAGTGGGCACATATACTCTTCATCATTGCTTGGAGAGTAGCCCGGCGGGACAGTTGGCAAATCCATATAAGACTCCATCAATTTGCCCGAGGCTTATGACCCTATTCATTTGTTTTCAACATGAATCTAGTCTCTTCATTTAGCGATACGGTGGATAAATTAATTTAGCTAGTAGCAACTCTAGTGTAGACCTATATAGCGGTCTCTAAACTCTAACTTTTCATGCGGAAAGCAGATCAGATGACTATATTTACTCGGGCTATCCTCGCAATTATATGGGCCACCTTTCCAGCCTTGGCGCAAGATAATGTCGATTCCTTTAACAGCCAAGTCGGCGCTTGGATGCTTAGCTGTGATGCAGAAGAAGACGCTCCTGAGAGGCGATGCCTCATGGCAGCTACTGCCGTAAACCCCCTTGCGCAGCGGGAACTTGCTCTTATCCAAATAACCAGAGTGTTGCCTGACGAACAACAAGGTGACGAGACATATGCCGCCCGGCTAACCTCCCCAACTAATGTAAATGTTAGAGCCGGAATTGACCTTCAGGTGGATCAGACTTGGAGCACAAACATTGGGTATGAAGTTTGTACTGTTAACAACTGCATCACGTCATTCGCACTAACTCAGGAAATGATTGCCGAAATGAGAGATGGTTTTGCTGCTTCACTCACATTCATGGATGCAACTGGAAATCTGGTCTCCGGCGCAGTGTCTCTGGATGGCTTCGGGCGGTCTCTCGACAGCTTATAATCTAGCCTCGATCAACTGGTACTCCGGGTTTTGTAAATGAGGCTCTTATCGCAAGAGCAGATTTAACATGCTTAATATTATCGGCAGGTGTCAGTTGCTGCGTTATAAATCTATTATAATGGTCGACTGTTTTTGCGACTACCTTAAGCAGGAAGTCATCTTCTCCCATGAGCATATGACATTCACGAACCTCAGGCCACGATTTAGTTAAGCTTTCAAATGCTGCCAAATCATTCTCTGCCTGGGAAATGAGGCCGACATGCGTGAAAGCAGTTACAGGGTATCCTAAAACGTCAGGTGACAACTGCGCATGGTATGCCTGAATTGCACCAATCGCCTCAAGACGACGCACCCGCCTAAGGCATGGCGGGGCTGATATCCCGACCTCTTTGGCCAAATCAACATTTGTGGTTCGACCTCCAGATTGTAAAGTTCTCAAAATTTGTAGGTCGATAGAATCCAAAACTTGTCTTTCCATGAATGCTTAATGCTCTGCAGCGCATGTTTGGGCAAGATTATTATCTTTGTAAGAAAGAAATATTCTTTCCTTGTGCAGATAGACAATTTTGATATCCACATTTTATGAAAACATTTAAAGAAATCTTTAACTATCAAGGCCCGCTACTAATTGATGGTGCCATTGGTTCTAACTTAATGGCCCGAGGTCTAGAACCAGGCCAAGCTCCTGAAGAACTTCTTTTTTCTTCACCAGAAACTCTAAAAAGTTTGCATCGGGATTTTATTGCGTCAGGGTCAGATATTGTCCTAACAAATTCTTTTGGAGGAAACGCGCGAAGGCTTAGACTTCACGGACTTCAAGACTCAGTGGCGCAAGTTAACTCTGTAGCAGCAAAATTAGCCCGAGACGCAGCTGAAGAAATTGGAAAGCCAAGCACGTTGGTTGCAGGGTCGATGGGCCCTACAGGCGACCTGCTAGAGCCGCTTGGAACACTTAGCATCAGCGAAGCTGTTAATATCTTCTCTGACCAGGCTAAAGGCCTAGCAGATGGGGGGGCAGACCTGATCTGGATTGAAACACTCGCTGCCAAAAATGAAATTTTAGCTGCTGTTGAAGGAGCTAGTATAGCGAACCTTCCCATCGCGCTTACACTCTCTTTCGACAGCGCTGGTAAAACCATGATGGGCATTAGCCCAGCAGATTTTGCCGCTTTAGCTGACGACTTACCTATTGCTGCTTATGGTGCCAACTGCGGCGCAGGACTGAGTGATATTTCAATTGTCATGGTTGAAATGGCTGAAGCTCGAAACAGTACCAAGGCACTTATTTCGAAGGGAAACGCGGGCATACCAAAGTTTGAAAATGGCGCTATCCGCTACGATGGCACTCCGATTTTGATGGGCGCCTACGCAAATCTTATGCAATCAGTTGGCGTCGATCTTATTGGAGGCTGCTGTGGCACCACCCCTCGTCATATAAAAGCAATGCGGGCCGCCTTAAACGGGCCAAACCCCATTAATGAGCCAAAACTCGATCGCAAAGATATCGAGCTTCTTCTCGGCGCAAGCAATATCAAAGAAGCCCCAGTGAGGGAACGTAGATCTCGCCGACGCGCCGCTTAAGCAATTATTTCTGCCCCTTCTTCATCGAGTGCCGGTTCTGTTCTTGGATCAAGTTCTGCCAAACCTGGAGAAGTAAGAGGTAAAGGAATAAAGTCTCCCTGTTCTTCGGGCGCAGGAGCAACGCGAGCCTGCATTCGGTAAATTACAACCAATGCAAAGATCCCAAACATCAATGCGATTGACCAGAACAGTGCACTTGGGGTCCATGCCATAGCTTGACCGGTAAGAAGCGATCCCAAAATAGCTCCCAAAGAATAAACAGTAAGCAGGCCAACCGTGGCGCCAACATACTTCGAATGATCTAAGTAGTCATATACCTGAGCAATGGACAACGGGTAAATCAAGTATGTCATGCCACCCAGCACACTAAATAAACCAAACACCAATAAAACAGGCAAATCATGATATGGCTTCACCATTATTGAAATGATGAGCGCACTTGCAATGCCTAACGCACATACAGCGATTATTAATGATCGGCGGTCAATTCTTTTTGTTATCCAACCTATCGGATACTGAACCGCAAATCCGCCAACCAAAATGGCTATGATCAGATAGATTGTGGAAGCATTTGAAAGCCCCAAATAAGTTCCAAAAGATGGCATTAGGCCTTGGGTATTAGAAACTATAACACCGGCAGAAAAAGAGCCAAAAGCTCCTGCGGGAGATACAGAAAAAAGCTCTTGGATAGTTAGTGGCTCATTGATTTCCGTTACTGGGCCGCGCCCCTGGGTCAAAAGTATAGGAACAAGTGACAAGGATATCAGTGCTGTGGCAAGCGCAAAAAACTGAGATGGAATCACGATGGCTCCAACAGGAACTTCGATGTCGAGAAAAACCCCAGGAAATGCCGCGGCCAAGTGGCCCAATATGTGGCCCAAGACGATGAGTGAATAATAAAGCCCCAAAACTCGACCTCGGTTTTCTTCATCGGTCCCATCATTCAGCCATGAGTCCACTGCCGCAAAAGCACCCGCTAGACTGATACCACTGAGGAACCGCAAAAAGAGATCAAATGCTGCAAATTCAAATAAGTTCGGAGCGATTGCTACGATAGAAATCATGGTGGCATATGCTGCATAAGAACGTATCTGGCCCACTCGAGCAATCGTCCTAGGTGCATAAAGAACCCCTACAAAAAAACCAGCGTAGTATAGCGCAAATGCTAAACCAGCGAGACCTTCTCCTCCAAGATTCTGAGCCCTTACCTGCATTGCAAAGGAGAGAAGCGTTGTGCCAAGCCCAAATATAGCAGCACCAATTATCAAAGGCAGTAACATGCGGGTTTGTTGAGACATGGCAGGACCCAAAAAAACTGGAAACAGAATCGAATTAACAAAATCGCCAATGCTCTTGTTTTTGAGACCCCCTATTACAATTGCGACGCTTAAAATTTGAAACCGACAGAAATATCTGTCAGTTTTGCTCGGGCCCTATGCAATTTTGACATAGCGGCCTGAGATCTATGTAAAGACAATGCGTAAGCTACAGTATCAAAGTCAATTATTTCTGCTGCAGATCAACATTATGTTTGATTGCGTAGGCCTACCAAATCATGAAAACCATGCACATGCTACCTAAGCTTCTGCAAACTTGGCTCAGGTCGAAAAACTGGACCTTACATCAACATCAACTGCAGATGCTGGAGGCGGGCAAAACTCAAAAATCCAGTCTACTGATTTCCCCGACTGGATCAGGCAAAACCCTCTCGGGCTTGTTACCCCGTTTATGTGAACTAATTGCAGCCCCCCA
>CAXQZM010000025.1:0-10103 GCA_964228455.1 Alphaproteobacteria bacterium
ATTAGGTTGTCAAGATTTTCGATATGCGCGCGAGTTAGCTGATACGCTAACTCTTCATCCATATCAGCATTCACGAAATCACCACCAACCATGGCCATGCCTCGGAATGTGTCATCTTCTGAGATAATAGTCCAAGAGTCACCCAAGGCTTCTTGGATTTCCGAGACCGGAGCGGTGAACGGAGCTGCTCCAACAGCATTCAAGAGTCCAGCCGCTGCCTCGCTTTCAAACACGTCTTTTGGATATGAGATTGCAACTGAAGCACCAGCAGCTCCAACTTGACTCTCACGTGGTCCTGGGAATGTGCCGGGAATAACTGCAACATCTGCGGTGCCATCGATCACAGCATTTGCTAATTGGTTCATGCTTACTGTAACAGATTCGTAATCCTCATCCGCTTTCAATCCCGTTGCAATTTGGACGAGCGCACGTGAATTACGTGGCATGCTTCCTTGTGGTGGGCCTTGCAGAACTTTGAGCCCCTTTAGGTCGTCCCAGCTATCGATACCCGACGCTTCAAAGCCGTACATATAAAATACGCTAAAGGTATATGGATACAGTAACTGGACTTTTGGAGCGAGCTCAGCACCACGCTCTGCACCAACACTACCGAAAGGTCCTGCGCCCCTGCTTAGCATGAATGGAAGGTGGTATGGCGCGCCGCCTATATCAATTTCACCTTCAGCGACTGCAAGAACATACTTCGTGCCAGTTTGGCCATCTTTCATTTGAATATTTGCAACGCCTGCCGCCGCCGCATATTCAACGAGGCCAGTCGCTACCAATCCACCGGCGGTACCAGCGCCTGCGGCGTGTGAAACTAGATTAGCCTGCCCAAAAGCAGGGGTGGTTATGAATGATGCAGTCGCTACAGCTGCCATCATGGTTAATTTTTTCAGCATAGTATCCTCCCAATGCACACTGCGGAAATACTCGAGCCCTTAAAATTACGAGAAGCTCAAGCCGGATTACGAATCGTACTCCTTAGTTGACATGTCATACATTCAGGATCCCAAAGTCAAGATGAATCGATTTCAATTTACGTAATTTTGAGTTAAATTGAGGAAATTCTCAATTTTAAATGCAGTAAAGAGGCCGGATCTTTACCTTGTTTCACGTCCGAACTTTTTTTGGGATCCCAAATTTATATTGCAAATGCCCAGCCGCGGCTACTGGGCAGTGAAACTTATTTGGCATTAGGTAGAAATAGAGTCCGCCGGCCTTCTTTTGGGCAAGATGCTGGGGTCTTTTCCCTCGGCGCTGGCTTCGTCCCAATAGCCTATAAGGACTCCTAGGTCTTCCTCGGCGCCAATCATTTCGATGTTGCGTTCTTCGGACCAAGTCTCACGATGACGATACTGCAGTGCCCAGTGTCCAAGCAGGTTATGCATAGCTTGTACTTGCCCCTCATAGCTGGGGTCTGACCCTAGATCTACCAATTCTTCAGGATCATTCTTTAAGTTGAACAAAACTGGTGGGAAGCCTGGCGCATGAATGTATTTCCACTCATGGTTGGCTACCATATAAATTCTGCAATCTAGAGGTTGGCGGTTAGTTTTAGGTGACCAAGTTTGGCAAGAATAGTCGTATTCACTGATTGCATAGTCGCGCCATGGAATATCTTTTCCGTGCAGTAACGGAAGCAGGGACCGGCCATCTAGAACGTGCCCTGGGATTTCTCCGTCGTAAAAATCCATGAAAGTTGGCAGTAGGTCCACGAGTTCAATAAGTCTTGTGTCTTTGGTCCCTCTGGTAGAATCCGCGTCGTGCGAGGGATCTACAACAATCAACGGAACTTTTACCGAGGCATCATGGAAGTAATCTTTGTCTCCCATCCAGTGATCGCCCATGTAATCGCCGTGGTCTGATGTGAAAACTATCATGGTATCGTCAAGAAGATCTTTATTTTTCATGAACTCAAACAAAATGCCTAGCTGATCGTCGATTTGAGTAATTAAGCCCATGTATGCTTTTAGAACTCTCCTTCTAGCTTTTTCGCTTTGGAAAGTTTTTCCTGCAACTCTCTCCATGTAGAGTTTAGCTAGCGGGTTTGCTTTTTCTTTTTCGTCCGTTGAACGGTTGGCTTCGATTACATCTTCATCAGTATACATGTCATTGTATGGGTGAGGGGCGACATATGGCCAGTGCGGCTTGATGTATGAGAGGTGAAGCAGCCAAGGCTTTTCGCCATCGTCAGACTCAAGAAATTCGATAGCTCGGCGAGTCATGTAAGGCGTCTCCGAGTCTTCATCTTTCACGCGAGATGGCAGATCTACCCTGTCATTAAAGAAGCCCGAGCGGATCTCGCCATCATCCAGATCGACCGAATTTGCTGCCCAATGCCACGGGTTGTGGTCTTTGTTGAAGCCTTTTGATTTTAGGTACTCATTGTATGCTAGGTCTGGTTTAACCATCCTATCTGGATGCACTCCATCATCGCGCTCATAGACTTCAAATCCAGCTTGAGAGTGATACTTCCCTACGGGGCCGCTGGGGTCAATTCCGAGCCGTTTCATGCCTTGCACATCTGGGATGACATGTGTCTTCCCTGTTAACACGGTGCGCACACCGAGTGGATTTAAGTGGTGCCCAATATTTTGCTCGCCTATGCGGAGGGGGGCCCAATTTGATGCTGAGCCATTTGAGCTCAGGTATCGGCCCGTGTATACACTAGCTCTGGAAGGGCCGCATATGGGTGATTGGCAAAACGTGTTCACAAAATTCACGCCGCGAGCTGCGAGTGCGTCGATGTTGGGCGTCTTTATGTGGGGGTGGCCGGTGCACCCCAAATAGTCAGGCCGGAGCTGATCACACATTATAAATAGTACGTTCTTGCGTTTCACAAATATTTTCTCCTTGGTTGGCAGAACTTTGCACTGCCATATATGGTATCCCAAATCAAACAAACTCACCTATAATCTTGACTTTAATTAATCAAAACATTGAATTTGGGATCCCAAAATGCTAATAAGCGTTTGATTGGTGCACTAGTTGAGGTAATCATCTCTATGCAATTTTTTTGGTTACAACAAGTGATCCAGATTCTGTTCTATTAATTGAGAGGTCATTAAGATGCACCCTGAGCTTCAAGCCCACCCTGAATACTTCAAGAGTGAAATAATCAAGCTTTCAGATCGAGTGTATATGGCATTCGGCTTTGCGGCTTCGAATGTATACATGATTATTGGCGATCAGGGTGTCGTAATTGTAGACACAACTGAGACAACCTCGGCTGCAACGAATATTCTAGCTGAATTTCGGAAGATAACCGATCTGCCCGTTCACAGCATTATTCTCACGCACTCGCATAGAGATCATGTTTCAGGTGCTTCAGTTTTTGCTGCAGCGGGCAAGGCGCCAGAAATATTTGCTAGTGACAAGTTTTCGGATGACTCATTGTTTGTCGCATCTGCTCACCCCTTGCCCGTAAAAGCGATGCAGGCGAGAACCAAGCGCCAATTTGGAATAGGGCTCTCTTATCCAGAAGAAATAATTGGTATTGGCGTTGGTCCAGGAAAACGGCCCTTAAAAGGCATGGGTGCAGGGGCTTTGTCGCCCACAAAGCTGATAGGGGATGAGGGCTCAAAAGTTAATATTTGTGGTATTGATCTGGAGCTTTCAATGGCGCCAGGTGAGACTCCTGACCACATGATAGTGTGGCTCCCGAGCGAGAAAGTGCTACTAAGCGGCGACAATTTTTATCGCTCGTTTCCTAATTTATACGCAATTCGAGGCACTGCGTATCGTGATTTTGACACCTGGGCAGATACGATGGATTTGCTCATGGACTTTGATGCAGAGGTTTTAGGCCCAGGCCATACACGGCCCATTTTTGGGAATGGTGATATTAATGCCGTACTCACTGATTACCGTGATGCAATCAGGTCAATAGTAACGCAAACACGCGAGGGTATGGATTTAGGGCTCACAATTGACCAACTAGCTCACCGGGTCAAATTACCCAAAGAATTAGCTGAGAAACCTCACTTGCGTGAATACTATGGTCGGGTTGATTTTGCGGTGCGCGCATATTTTGTTGGGACTATGGGCTGGTTTGATGGGAATCCAACGACATTGAACAGATTAGCCCCTGAGGTCGAAGGAGAGCACTTTATAAATGCGATGGGCGGATCTGATAATGTTTATAAAGCTGCGGAGAAGGCTAAAGCTGCAGGCGATTATCAATGGGCTTTAGAGCTTGTGGACCGATTAATTTACACGGGTTATTTGCTTAAAGATTCAAGTTCTTTGAAGGCGTCTATATTAAGAGCCTATGCGGAGGGGCAGATAAATTGCCCAACACGACATTACTATATCTCATCTGCTTATGAACTAGATGCTTTCGATTGATTAGGAATGAAAATTAGAAGGCTTGTTAGCATGCCTATAGAAGCGACTATTAGCATGGCGAAAAACAAGACTGACGCATCTGACGATGATGGCGCCCAGTATCCTACAAGTCCGGAAAACAAAGACCCAAAAAGATGAGACAACGCTCCGACTGTACCGGCGGCGGTTCCAATGAATGCAGGATTCAATGAGATAGCACCTGCATTCCCAGTTGGCAGCGTTATGCCATTGGCAACACCAACAAAAAAAAGGGGGAGAAAGATAAATCCGGGGGCGGTTAGGGGGCTCCAAAACAGCACGAGGCTAGCTAAAATTGCCCATACTGCTAAAGGGCGTCCTGCGACAAACAATATATCGCTTCCCAATCGTTTTGATAACTGTCTGGTTAAGAAATTTCCACAAATATAACCAACCGGCAGCACAGCCAATAGTGCGCCAATCAAGATCTCAGAATAACCGAGATGTTGCTTGCCAACAATTGCTAGACCTACCAAATAAACGTAGAACACACCAGCGGAGAACGCTATGGTTAAACAGTATCCCCAGAACTTCAACTGGCTAAATAGAACGGGGTAAGATTTTAGCTGTCTTCCCAATGTTGAGCTTGGGTTAGTGTTTGTCTCTCGCAAGTTAAAATAAGCCACTAAAAGGCCAAGAGCTCCGTAGGCCGCTAATAAAAAGAAATTACTTTTCCATCCAAGAAACTCAGAGAGGGCGCCTCCAATTAATGGTCCCAACATCGGAACAATTGCCATAACCATAGTTAGCGTCGCAATTCCTTCAGCCGTTTCTTCCCGAGAGGCCGACGTATCCCGGATTACGGCCTGGGAGAGAACCATCCCAGCGGTTACAAAGGACTGCAAAAAACGTCCTGCAAAAAACACTTCTACTGTAGTAGAAAATGCGCAAATTAATGAGGCGAATATGAATAGTGCAAAAGACCCCAGGATTATTGGTCTTCGCCCAAATCTGTCAGATAGGGGCCCGATAATAACTTGCATGGCAGCTACAACTAGTAAGTAACCAGAGACAGCCCAACTCATTACGTTCTCAGCAACGCCAAATGTATCCGCCATCGCCGACAGGCTTGGCAAGAATATGTTCAAGCTAACAACGGCACAAGATGCAAGAAGGATCAGCGTTAAGATTCGGGGAGGGGTTTGGTCTCTCAAGATAATTACTCAGACTTTGAAGGAGTCTGGGTACGTTCTCGAATGGCCAAAACAGACGAGAACGTAGAGACGCAGTAAGGAACCCCAAAAGTCAGAAGTATTTTTATAAGGTCTATAGAGGTTAGGGAGAGAGTAATAAGCTTATCGCCATGGTTAATTACCGCTAATATTAACCCAACGATTGCTGATATTTTTATTGCGCGCCAAACAACGGACGGTTGACGAGCTACCCAAAAAAAAGACTGTTTGTTCTCTGAGTTAATCGAGCGTTTCACAAGACTATTGCCTCATAATTTGAGCAGACTAGCAAATTGGCTTTGGGCGCACGATTAGTTCTGTCGAGCACCCATTTCAGTGAGCTAGAGATTTATCTTGCCACCATCCACATTAAGGGTTTGGCCAGTTACAAAGTTACTATCTGAAGTAATTAGATACATTAATGAGCCTAAAAGGTCCTCTGGCAGCATTTCCCTTTTTATCGAGCGAGACTGTACGGTAGGCGCGCGCGCTGGATCAAACCCTGCATGTCCCTTGATTGACTCACTCTCTGTTAAGCCGGGTGCAATTGCATTTACTTGTATGTTTTTGTCACCGAGCTCGCGACCATAGCCTCGGGTAAGTGCAATAACCGCGCCCTTTGAGGCTGTGTAGTGAGACAAACCTGGGGGGCCGTAGAAAAATGTTCCTGAGGCAATATTTACAATTTTGCCACCTCCAGCCTCTAGCATCGCGGGCACTACGGCCTTGGTAGCTTGATGAACGCCCCGGGCATTGACGGTCATAACTTTGTCAAACTCGTCATTATCAATCTGCATGAATGGTTTTGGCTGAAGCGCAGCAAATATTGATGCGTTATTTACAAGGATATCCAGGCTACCAAATTTCTTCAGCGTAGCTGCTACCATATCGGCTAGACTTTCATCTGAAGTAACATCAACATTTAGCCCGAGAGCGGATCCACCCGCTTCTTCTATCGATGCCACGGTCTCATCAGTATTAAGCACGTCGGTTACAACTATGTTCGCACCTTCGCTCGCCATGTGCCGTGCCATGACGCTTCCAATACCACGCGCAGCACCAGTAATAACTGCGGTCTTACCACTTAATCTTCCCATTAGTTTCTCCTAGTTTCAAATTTTGATTTCAAGTATTTTCGCAACTTCGGGCCAGCTCTTTGCACCATTCTCCCGCAAGTCATTTGTGAGGTCTTCAGGAACCCAATCCAGAAAACACCGACTGAAGTTTGGCAGTGCTTCGATAGCTTCGAACCAACGTTCAACATTTGGCAGGCGTCCATCTTCCCACATACCTCGCATCGACATCATTGCTAACCTATTGACATAGGGAGTGAGAGAGATATCGGCGATTGAGAATACATTCCCAACAAGCCAATTCTGGCCATCAAGCGCTTCTTCCATTTTATGCAGATAGGTGTCGTAAAGTTTGACCTTGTCCGTTGCACCTGGCGCATCAAAGCCATGCCGGACAAAGCTATCCTTCTGCTCTTTCCAATTGGAAGTCACTGATAGCTTAGGAGTGCTTGCCAAAAACTTTTCGGCGCCTTCCGGGCCCAAATTTTTTAAAACAGTGTGTCGATGCGAACAAACAAACGTCATGGTGCCACATGCGGGGTGCAAGTCCTCATCAACTGCTTTTGTCCAATATCTAACCTGCGCGCGCTCCCAGGGGTCAACCGGGTGAAGTGTTGTACTAGGCTCTATTTGGTCAAGATACTCTATGATAACGGTGCTGTCTGGGATCACTAGATCATCATGCACAAGTGTAGGGACCACACCTTTCGGGTTAAGCTTCAAATATTCTGGATCAAACTGTTCGCCTTTAAGAATATCGATGTAGACCCCATCCCAGTCGATACCTTTTTCCGCCATGGCAAAGCGGACCTTTGCTGCACAAACTGAAGATCCATGATGATAAAGTGTAAAAGTCATAGCTGCACCGTAACCCATTTGAGCTCTGTCATTGCCTCAAGATCTGCGTCGGTTCCCTCTCGTCCTGAGCCACTCTCTCCGTTTCCTCCAAAGGGAACGTGCGGTTCGTCATGGATGGTGGGCCCGTTGATATGGCACATGCCTGCTCCCACATTTTTTGCGAAGTGAAATGCTTTATTTAGATCTTTGGTAAATATCGCTGATGAAAGCCCGTATTCTGTATCATTTGCTAGTCGAAGTCCTTCTTCATAGTTCTCAATTGGATAGATAGATGTTACCGGCCCAAAAGTTTCTGAGCGGCATACTGTCATATCTTCCGATACCTCTGTTAGTAGGGTGGGCTGACAGCGGTTTCCTTCCCAACCTCCGCCTGCCGAGACGTTAGCACCTTTCGACAATGCATCGGCAATATGCTGTTTTACTCGCTCACGCTGTCGAGGAGAGATGATTGGGGCAATAACTGTGCTAGGGTCCCGCAGGTCACCCATACCAACTTTCCCTGCAATCATAGAAAAGCGTTTTACAAACTCTTGGTAAATTGGCTTTTCCACGTAGAATCTACTCGATGCAATACACGCTTGCCCACCAAACATGAAGACAGAGCGCGCAGCGAGAGGAATAACTTCGTCCAGATCAGCGTCAGCGAGAATAACAGTTGGGCTCTTCCCGCCCAGCTCAAGAGTATTGGGCGTTCTATTTTGCGCGCATATTTGACTAATGTGTTGCCCGACTACAGACGATCCTGTGAACGTTACAAAATTAACATCATTGTGCCCAGTTAAGGTGTCTCCGATTTCAGCGCCGATTCCATTGACCAGGTTGTAAGCTCCCGCTGGAAAGCCAGCTTCCGCTATAATTTCAGCAAAAATCACTGAAAGATGCGGAGAAAATTCTGACGGTAAATGAACCACGGTGTTTCCTAATGCTAGCGCGTTTGCAACAAGGCGGGTGGTTTTTATCAGCGGCACGTTAAATGGTGTGATCACAGCAACCACCCCTAAAGGCTCGCGGATGGACATCGAAAAAGTCCCGGGTCGATCGGAAGGTATCGTCTCGCCTCGGACATTTCTGCACATGCCAGCCGCTGCGCGAACCATACCCAGCCCCTTAACGAACTCAAACATCGCTTTTTGAATTGGAGAGCCAATTTCATCAATTAAACAATTAACAAGATCATCTTTCCGCATCTCCATTAATTCGGCTACTCTCAAGAGCATACGCTCGCGATCTGTTGGAGATGTATCTTTATAACTTAAAAAGGCTGTTTTTGCAGAGCTTACTGCACGACTCATGTCGTTTGGATTGCCTTTAGCAACCGAAGCGTAAATACTATCGTCTATAGGGTTCAGATCCTCAAAAGTGTCGCTGCTTTCGGAATCGCACCACTCACCATCAATAAAATGTTGAAGTTTAATCATCTTTTATATTCTATTCTAACTTATACTTTGGAAAAATCTGGGCACCACTTTAGAACCCCTTCTTTAAAACTTTCACGATCGTTAAGAGAGTCTGCCCACCGCAAGATGTTCTGGTGTTTCTGAAATGGGTAACCACAGCCTACGAGCACATGATAAAGAGGAATCCATGATATATCAGCTAGAGAAAACTGGTCCCCAAGGATCCAGGGGTTGCCTTCCAAAGCGCGGTCTAATTTTGTGAAACAATCATCTAAAGTTTTGATTGCTTTGTCGATATCTTCTTTACTGAACTGACTGCCAGCAGCATGTTTTTTGTGAAACTCTTTTAGATCACGATTCTTTTGCAAGTCATCGTACTTGGCTTGTTCTGCTGCGGTTTTCTGAAGCTTTGGCGCAATCTTCGTGGCATAAACATAGGGTTTTACGGCTGGAAGGTGGATAGAGCCTGCGAGCCTAAGCCACTCCAGCATCTCCTCTTCACGACCGGTCACCCGAAGAGGGGTCCCCGGGTACTTGTTATCTAAGTAGTCAATTATTTCATTTGATTCGATATGAACTATTCCATCATCAACCAGGGTGGGGACTAGTCCATTTGGGTTAATCCCAAAATATTCATCTGAGATATTTTCCTTTTTTTTGAGGTCGATGTGGTGGCTAGTCCAATCAAGTCCTTTTTCGATAAGCGTCATTCTTACTCGCATGGAGCAGTTTGAAATGTCACCATGATAGAGGTGAAGCCCTTTAAGGTCCTCAACGGCCTTGTTGGTGGGAATGATTATGGCCATTTTTTCGTGTCCTCCTCGTCAATAGATTGCTTATAGCCAGCTATACTCTTGCTTTGGGGGCAAGTTTTTGCCACCAAACCCATAGAGAGCTTGAAGCATTAGAGGTGTCCAAGCCGCCAGATACGTTAAGTTTCTAAATTTAGCATTCCATACTCGGGATCCTAAAGCAAGAACTTGATGCTGTATTATGGCGAAAAAAAGTGATAAATGGGCATCTTTAGGATCCCGAGAAAGGAAATTAAGGGAATGGACTCAATAGATGGCGAACTCGTCAGTCGCATTAGTGGTGATATTTTAAAGGGTAGTTACGAAGACGGCGAGCGACTTTCCGAAGCCAAACTCTGCGATGTTTACAAAGTTTCTCGGACACCTGTTCGTCTTGCTCTGCGAATGCTGGAACGCCAGGGCTTGATAAAGCGCAATGGGGGG
>CAXQZM010000026.1:0-15000 GCA_964228455.1 Alphaproteobacteria bacterium
CATTTGTTTAGGAGCGCTGGTGACAAAGCAGACTAACCCACCGCCAGAAGGATCATTATAGCTGTATGCTTTCCAGTCTCCGTTTTCTCCTAACTCTTGAGCTGTTTGAGCTATTGCAGCGCTACAACACAAAATTAGAGAACTGAACAAAGTGACTAAGCGGGACATAGAAAAAGCCTCTGAAGTACGATTGATGATAATCGCGCGGTTACAAGAATGGATTTTGCCTCTAACACCATGAATTAATCTCGCAAAAAATGAAAGCTTTTGCAAGGACCGACATAGTGCTCCTTTAACAAGTGAATTTTTTTTCTAAGCTTCTAGCTATTGAGCAAACCTGAACTTATTTCCACCGGCTAAAACATTACCACTCTTTGACTGTTTCGCGAAGAATAGCGGCAGTAAAAACCGATGCATATGATTATTTGTTCCGTTAACTTCACGAAGAGTTACATTTATTATTAACCACAGTGATTTAATTTTGAGATACACTCTCTCCTGGGACACTCTTGAACAGCACGATAAAATATTGAACCAAAGCATTAGTTGACGCTGAAAACATCATTTGTAGATGCGGCTTTTTGCCTTGGATGCTTATACGCCAGGGCAGCTTTGCGCAAAATGGGCAGTATGCTTGCCTTGTCAGTCTAAAAAGTGGGTGTTAAGGGCCGCGCCAAGGCGCCGAGGGTTTATTGCTTTAGGCGCTGCCAAGTACGGCAAAGGAAGCAAAGTTGTCAAAACAAGCACAGGCATTTTCAAAAGCGACGAAGCGTTACGCAGGCGCTCTGTTAGCTTTGGCTGATGATAAAGGCCAAGTTGATAAGGTCGCAAAAGACATTGCGGCTCTTGCTTCAACTATAGAGGGTTCCGAGGAACTTTCCTTGGCTTTGTCGAACCCGCTCCTACCTCGCAATCAAGTTGCATCGGCATTGGACTTGATAGTTACTAAAACTGGTGCGGGCAATCTTGTTAAGAATTTTGTTGGCCTGGTAGCGAAAAACGGCCGTGCCAAGGAGCTATCTTCAATGGCTCTCGCGTTTTCGGAAGAGCTAGCAGCACGGAGGGGAGAGGTGCTTGCAGAGGTTATCAGCGCGCGCGAACTGTCAATTAGTCAGATTAATGCTTTGACTGACGCTTTATCGAAAGAAATGGGTTCCAAGGTGCAGATAGAGCCTAAAATAGATGCCTCAATACTAGGTGGCTTAATTGTTCGAGTCGGATCAAAAATGATCGACTCGAGCTTAAAATCGAAACTTCAAAAACTTAAATTGTCCTTATCAAAGGGCTTAACCACGAAAGGGATGGCGTGATGGAAATCCGCGCTGCTGAAATCTCCAAGATTTTAAAAGACCAAATTGATAACTTCGGAGCTGAAGCCGATGTTGCCGAAGTTGGATCTGTGCTGTCTGTAGGCGACGGGGTTGCCCGTGTATTTGGTCTGGACAATGTCCAAGCAGGTGAGATGGTTGAATTCCCTGGTGGAATTAAGGGAATGGCACTTAACCTCGAGTCAGATAACGTCGGTGTGGTAATCTTCGGTTCTGACCGCGATATCAAAGAGGGCGACGTTGTAAAGCGAACCGGTGCGATTGTTGAAACCCCCGTTGGTAAAGGCCTCTTGGGGCGGGTTGTTGATGCGTTGGGGAATCCAATCGACGGGAAAGGTCCAATCCAAGATGCAACAGTTAGTCGAGTAGAGCTAAAGGCTCCTGGGATTATCCCGCGGCAATCTGTGTCAGAGCCTGTGCAAACTGGCTTAAAGTCAATTGACTCGCTAATTCCGATTGGTCGTGGTCAACGTGAGTTAATCATTGGTGACCGTCAGACCGGCAAAACAGCCGTGGCAGTTGATACAATTCTTAACCAAAAGGCCTTGTTCGATAGCGGAGACAAGTCGAAGAAGCTCCATTGTATCTACGTTGCCGTTGGCCAGAAGCGCTCCACCGTTGCTCAGATTGTGAAAACTCTTGAAGAGCACGGAGCAATGGCATACACTACAGTCGTTGCTGCAACCGCGTCTGATCCCGCACCGACTCAGTTTTTGGCGCCCTATACCGGAGCGGCCATGGGCGAATACTTCAGAGACAACGGTGAGCACGCGCTCATTATTTATGATGATCTGACTAAGCAGGCAGTCGCCTATCGGCAGATGTCCTTATTGCTGCGCCGTCCTCCTGGACGTGAAGCATATCCGGGTGACGTTTTCTATTTACACAGCCGTTTGTTGGAGCGCGCAGCGAAGATGTCTGATGCTCAAGGTGGTGGATCATTGACCGCATTGCCAGTTGTTGAGACACAAGCAAACGACGTCTCTGCTTTCATTCCGACAAATGTGATTTCTATCACTGACGGGCAGATTTTCTTAGAAACAAACCTGTTTTTCAAAGGAATTCGACCTGCAGTTAACGTAGGCCTGTCGGTCTCGCGTGTCGGCTCTGCTGCTCAGACAAAGGCTATGAAGAAGGTTTCGGGCGGTATCAAGCTGGAGCTGGCTCAGTACCGTGAAATGGAGGCATTTGCTCAGTTTGCGTCTGATCTTGATGCATCCACTCGTCAAGTTCTTGAGCGAGGAGCCCGCTTGACTGAGCTATTGAAACAGGATCAGTATAGCCCCCTTGCTATGGAGCAGCAGGTTTGTGTCATCTACGCCGGCACAAAAGGATATGTAGATGGCATCGAGGTAAAGGATGTCCGTCGTTATGAGGCGCAATTGTTGAATGTATTAGAGTCGAAAGGCTCTGATATACTGAGCGCAATCCGTGACACGGGTACGCTCGATGAAGGTGTTGAAGATAAGCTTAAGGCTCTTCTCGACGACTTCACAGGAACCTTTGCATAGGGATTATCTTTAAGTGGCAAGCTTAAAAGACCTTCGCGACCGGATAAAGTCAGTCCAGAATACTCGCAAGATTACGTCGGCTATGAAGATGGTAGCAGCGGCAAAACTTCGCCGTGCTCAGGATCAAGCTGAAGCAGGGCGGCCATATGCAGAGAGAATGAGCACGATGCTCAGTTCGTTGGCGGCTGGTGGGAACACTAATCTCCAACTTCTTGCTGGAACCGGCAAGCATGAGACCCATATGATTGTTCTGGGTACCGCAGATCGAGGCTTGTGCGGTGGATTTAATTCCAATTTGATTAGGCAAGCAATACAGCTGGTAACTGATCATCAGTCCAAAGGCAGGAGCGTAAAAATTTACTGCCTTGGCCGAAAAGGTGCTGTAGCGATGCGTCGTCAGTTTGGTGACTTGGTTGTTAAGGTCATGGAAGATTTAGACAAACCTCGACTCTCGTTTGATAAAGCCGCGGCTGTGTCTAGAGACCTTCTTACGATGTTTGAAGATGGGGAGTTTGATGCTGCAACCCTTATCTACGCAGAATTCCAATCTGCAATTTCACAAATTGTAACACCGCAGCAAATCATTCCCTTTGCAACCTTGGAAGAGTCTGATCCTTTGGATGAAGCTCAAGCGCACGGAAGTTTAGACTCCTCAGTGGAGTATGAACCTGGTGAGGAAGAGGTCCTGTCAGATCTCTTACCCCGGAATGTAGCTGTGCAAATTTATCGTGGGTTATTAGAGAATGCCGCGTCTGAGCAGGGTGCCCGTATGACTGCCATGGATAATGCCACTCGTAATGCCGGGGATATGATCAAGTCATTGTCGTTGGTTTATAACCGGACTCGTCAAGCTCAGATCACAAAAGAACTTATTGAAATCGTATCGGGCGCGGAAGCGCTCTAACCATAGCCTAGAGGAAAGAACATCATGGCTGCAAACAACATTGGACGCATATCTCAAGTATTAGGAGCGGTTGTCGACGTAGAGTTTGACGGAGACTTACCAGCAATCCTTAACGCGATCACTACGAGAATTGGTGATCATGAAACCACACTCGAGGTTGCTCAGCATCTTGGCGAAAATACCGTCCGTTGTATCGCAATGGAAACGACAGATGGTATGATTCGTGGTCAAGAGGTCGTAGATACTGGTGACTCAATAAAGGTTCCGGTTGGAGAAGAAACTCTAGGACGAATTATGGATGTTACTGGAGCGCCAATTGATGAGCGCGGCGATATTAATCCGACAGCATATTGGCCTATCCATCGAGATGCTCCAGATTTCGTCGATCAGTCAACAGAAGCTGAGGTGCTTGTTACAGGCATTAAAGTTATCGATCTTTTGGAACCTTATGCAAAGGGTGGTAAAATTGGTTTGTTTGGTGGCGCAGGCGTCGGCAAAACTGTTCTTATCCAGGAGTTAATTAACAATGTCGCAAAGGGTCATGGAGGATACTCCGTCTTTGCCGGTGTTGGTGAGCGGACTCGAGAAGGTAACGACCTTTATTTCGAGATGCAGGACGCGGGTGTAATCGACTTTGACAAAGGGTCTAAAGTTGCGTTGGTGTTCGGGCAGATGAATGAGCCCCCTGGTGCGCGAGCTCGTGTTGCGTTAACAGGTTTAACTCAGGCAGAGTATTTTCGTGATGAACAGGGCCAGGACGTCTTATTCTTCGTAGATAATATTTTCCGATTTACTCAAGCTGGCGCTGAAGTATCGGCGCTTTTGGGTCGTATTCCCTCTGCAGTTGGTTACCAGCCAACGCTGTCGACGGATATGGGTGCAATGCAGGAGCGAATCACCTCCACTAACAAGGGTTCGATCACCTCTGTTCAAGCCGTTTACGTTCCAGCTGATGATTTGACGGACCCCGCGCCGGCAACAACGTTTGCTCACTTGGACGCAACAACAGTCTTGAACCGAGCTATCGCTGAGAAAGGTATTTACCCAGCCGTGGATCCTCTGGATTCCACTTCTCGTATTCTAGATCCGCAAGTCGTTGGCCAAGAGCACTATGATACGGCTCGCGCGGTCCAATCTCTTTTGCAACAGTACAAATCTCTCCAGGATATCATCGCGATCTTGGGCATGGATGAACTATCGGCTGAAGACAAACTGGTAGTTGATCGAGCCCGTAAGCTGGAGCGCTTTCTGTCCCAACCCTTCCATGTCGCCGAAGTTTTCACTGGGTTTCCCGGAGTATTTGTGGCCCTGGAGGACACAATAAAAGCTTTTAAAGGTATTGTTGCTGGTGAATACGACCACTTGCCGGAGCAGGCATTTTACATGGTGGGTACCATTGAAGAAGCTATCGCCAAAGCTGATAAAATGGCAGCGGATGCAGCTTAGACTTATCAATTGCAGGTATTTTTAAATGAGAACTACTCAGCTGGAACTTGTGACGCCTGAGGCTCTGCTAATGTCCGAGCCCGTTGAGATGGTCGTCGTGCCGGGAGTTGACGGCGATATGGGTGTTATGGCCGATCATGCGCCTACGGTGTCAACTTTAAGACCAGGACTAGTGAACATCTATGATGACATGTCTGGGCCTGTAAGTCGTCAGGTGTTTGTTGCTGGAGGTGTTGCTGAGATCTCTGGTGAAAGCTGTATTATTCTTGCAGAGGAAGCGGTTAATTTGGATGATCTCTCCATGGAAGTTGCCAAGTCACGGTTAAGCGAAGCTGAAGCAGCTTTCGCTAGTTCTAATTCTGATGGTGAGAAGGCGCAAGCTGAGTCCGCACTTCAAATTGCTCAAGCTCAAGTTGCAGCTCTCGGCTAGCCTTTTATTTTTCTGATTTGTTATTAGGCCGCCGACTGCGGCCTTTTTTTGTTTCTATTAGCGTTCGCAACTGCACAATTTGATCATGAAGGTCATTCATTGTGGGTTCTTTTTCTTCGCTTTTTGAGTCGTTACTATCATTAGCAGCATCCATTGCATTAACAACTACACCAATAAAAAGGTTAAGCGCGGCAAAGGCAGTTATCACCACATAAAGTACAAAGAATCCAACTGACCACGGATAGACATCAGCGATGGGACGAACTATTCCATGGGACCAGGACTCCAGAGTCATGATTTGGAACAATGTGAACAATGATTCACCAAGCGATCCAAAAAAATAAGTGCAATCGGTATCTAAGTACCCAGGATAGCAAGTATCTCCAAACAGCTGCGTGCCCAGCACGGCAAAAACGTATATAACTATAAGTAGCAGGCCAATAGCGGACAACATTCCTGGTATCGCACGCAGCAAGCCGTTTATGACTAATCGCATTGAGGGAATGGCAGAGAGTAATCTTAGGACCCTTAATATTCTCAAGGTTCGAACGACTTTAAGCCCCTGAGTGGCAGGTAGCAGAGAGATAAGCACAATTATAAGGTCAAATATATTCCAACCGTCTTCGAAAAACTTGCCCCTAAACACAATTAGTTTGCAAACTAGTTCCACCACGAAAATCCCTGTAATTAGCCAGTCTAGCCAAAAAACTACCGGTGCAACGCTGGGTCGCTGTGCAACATCTGTTGTCTGGAAACCCATCAGCGCAGCTGATAGTATTATTACAACAATAATAAAGTTTCTGAAAAATACGCCTGCAACGAATTCTGCGAAGGCCCCGGTGATTGCGGGCTTAGTTTGCGTAGCTCGTTTGTAGGGGCTACCCTTTGATTCGTGACTGTGAGCGGAGAAAGCTGCAGCTGCTGCTGTTGGTTTCATTGTTTTCTACGTCCCATAGATCCGATCGCCAGCATCTCCTAATCCCGGCACAATGTAACCTTTGTCATCTAAGTGGTCGTCTAGGGCCGCAGTCCAGATGTGTATATCTTGATGCACGGATAGAACTTTTTTCACACCTTCTGGAGCGGCCAGCAGGCATACGACTCGGATTTGAGTTGCATTTGCCTGTTTTAAAATATCAATTGCTCTAATTAGAGACCCGCCTGTGGCCAGCATTGGATCGCAAACAAGGGTCATCCGAGAATTCAACTGATCTGGCAGGCGCAAGAAATAATCTTCTGGCTCTAATGTCTCTTCATTTCGCTTTAAACCAATCATTCCGACGGGAGAATTTCGAGACAGCGCTAGTGCTCCATCCACCATGGCGTTTCCAGCTCGTAAAATAGACACTAAAGCAGGCGCTAAATTTGGAAGGCATGGCTGCTTGCTTAGTTGCATTGGCGTTTCGACCACACGCGCCTCTAAAGGAATATCTGCGAGGGCTTCATAAGTGAGGAAGGTAGCAATTTCTTGAAGGTTTTTCCGGAATATAGCGCTTGGTGTTTTAACATCCCGCATTTGGGTTAGGCGGTCACTTATGAACGGGTGGCTCACTTTGTGAAGGTGGCCGTTAAACTCTAGATTTGTCATATATGCTCTATACCTGGGGCGTTAATTGCTCTCAAGCGCGTTGGCCGAATAGTGCGGATCCTACTCGCACGTAGGTCGCACCAAGCTCTGCTGCGGCTTCGTAGTCGCTGGACATGCCCATCGAAAGCTCCCGCAAGTCAAGAGACTTTGCGCGTTGAGAAAGCCAGGCAAAGTGAGGAGCAGGCGCTTGGTTGGCTGGTGGGATGCACATTAGGCCTGCCACAGGAAGACTCAGCGACCTGGCTTGATCTACAAGTTGATTTAAGTCCGCTGGCATAACACCGGCTTTTTGAGCCTCTTCGCCAGTATTTACCTGAATAAATAATTTCGGACACCGGCCTTCTTCATCGCGTATTCGGGCTAAAGCGGTTACCAGTTTTGGGCGGTCAACCGAATGTATGAAATCGAAGTGCTGGAGCGCTTGTCTAGCTTTGTTCGACTGGAGCGGTCCAATTAGATGCAACTTTTCATTGCTAGGGCGGTTTTCAGCGTCTGCAAATTTGCCCATGGCTTCTTGTACTTTGTTCTCACCAAAATGCGCCATGCCATGATTCCGGGCCTCATCCACAATAAGAGAATCGTAAGTCTTTGTTACGGCAATAATTTGGCAAGAATCTTTTGGTCGGCTTGCTCTTTCTAGAGCACGATGTAGGCGCTTTCGTATTGCTTCAATATTGTCTAGCATAACCAAACACCAAGCCAGCTTTTGTTTTATTTTCAAGAGGTTAGCTGAAAGTTCCCTAGAAAATGACTGTTACAAAGATCTCACACTGTGGCAATAAAGCCACAGTAAGAATTTGGCAATGTTGTGGCAGCAAGCGATACTTGAACCCATGTTCATGCAAGGTAAACACAGATCCTGACAGTAGGGGCTTTTGAGAAGGTTCTCTCCTCAGGCGCTCTGTTCGTCCTAGGTATTGGGCGTCTGTCTCTAATGTCTTAACCAATTCTTCTTGAAGAAAAAATTTTGGAGAAAACGAAAATGAAAAAGCTTCTTATAGCTACTTCAGCACTCGCCCTAGCTGCTCCTGCCGTTGCAGAAGTATCTTTGTCTGGTGCTCTAGAAATGAATGCGACTACGTCAACTGGTCAGTCTGCAACTGCTACAACGTCTAAAGGCGAGCTCAGCTTGTCTATGACTGACGGTACAATTACTGGTGGCACAAAGCTTCTAATCGATAACGGTGCTGTTACAGCTTCCGACAATAAACTTTCTGCTGCAACTTCAGTCGGTACCTTCACAATCGGCGGTTCTGCAACCATGGCTGACAATGATCTAACTGAGTTGAGCGTTATTGGTGATACTGGTTCTGTCGGTGGTGCACCTGCTGGCGGTGGTAACCTTGCTTACTCTAACACTTTCGGTGATCTGGCAGTTGGTATCTCTTGGGGTACGGGCGTAGTATCATCTCTCGGCTTTGACTTTGCTGGTTTTGCAGTAACTGTTGATGCTGACCAAGCTAACAACTACGTTCTTAACGCATCTGGCGATTTCGCTGGTCAAGGCGTAAAGCTTGAGTACGATAACAACGCTAACTACGACATTGCAGTTTCTAGCACTTTAGGAACCATGGGCGTATCAGCAGGATCTAACTCTGGTGGCGACACTGAGCTTGGTATCTCTACTTCAGTTAACGGCGCATCTGTTGGCATCGTGACAGCTAAGTCTTCAGGCACTCAAGTTAACGTACTGAAAGTTGGTACTACAGTTGGTGATTTCGCAACTGAGCTGAAACTTACAGATACTGCAGGCACACAGTCTTCTTCTGTTAAGCTGACTTTGGCTCCTGGTGTAACTCTTGAAATGGACAACACTGGTCAAGCTAAACTCGCTATGGCTTTGTCTTTCTAAGGTAAAACAAAGTTTTTTAAAAAGGGGGGCGAAGCTCCCCTTTTTTTATGTCTAAATTTCGAATTTAATTCTGCTTAAAAAGAACAGTATCAAGCTTTATTGGGCTTTTTATTTAAGCGCATTGTAACTAAAGCCTCTTTATGGCTGATAAGATTACTACTGCTTGGAAACTAACTGCGTCTGCGTTGATATGGTTTATCGTAGCGGTTTGGATTGTAATTTCTATAATTAACAATGCACTTGGGGGCGTTCTAGGTGCGCTGGCTTTTGGTGCCATAGCCTCTATGCTGCTGGCCGGTTTCTCGTCATCAGATGTAAATAAGCTTTAGCTTAGTCTTCTTTATATTCAGGATTGATCCAGCGAAGTTGGATCAGGCCCTTAATAGGTGCCGTAGGATCCGCAACTTGTCCTCGTCGAAGCACGTGTATTTGACCCTGTCTGGCAAGGCCAATGGCTGCGGATCGCACCCCGCGAATTTGTTCTCGCCAGCGCTCTTTGCCTTTTTCTTCTTTTGGCCCAGCAGGAAATGCGGCCCGCGCAACATCTTCTGGAGTAAAGTCCGATTCAGGGCCTCGACGTTCGCCAATCTCGAGAATCCAGTCGCGCAAATCCATATGTTTATTTCCTCAAGCCCATGAGCCGTAAACGCAGAGCATTTAGTTTGATAAAACCTTCTGCATCACGCTGATCATAAACACTATCTTCTTCAAATGTTACATGCGCTTCGGAATAAAGTGACTTGTCAGACCGGCGACCCACTACTTCAACATTGCCCTTGTAAAGCTTGAGCCTAACGCTCCCCTCTACATGAGTTTGGCTCGCGTCGATTGCAGCTTGAAGCATAGTGCGTTCGGGGGAATACCAAAAGCCATTGTAGATTAGTTCAGCGTAACGAGGCATCAGCTCATCTTTTAGGTGCATCGCACCTCGATCAAGTGTAATTGATTCAATACCTCGGTGCGCAGCAAGCAGTATTGTGCCTCCTGGCGTTTCATATATCCCTCGAGATTTCATACCAACAAAGCGACCTTCAACCAAATCGAGCCGACCAATGCCGTTGGCGCCGCCTAATTCGTTAAGTTTAGTCAAAAGCTCGGCTGGCCCCATTGCCTTCCCATCAATAGAAACAGGATCACCATCTTTAAACCCTATTTCGATATACGTTGCAGAATCAGGGGCGGTCTCGGGCGATACTGTGCGTTGATAAACCGACTCTGGCGCTTCGACTGACGGATCTTCTAGAAGCTTACCCTCGGATGAGGTGTGTAGTAAATTTGCGTCGACTGAAAATGGAGCCTCTCCTCTTTTGTCTTTTGCAATTGGAATCTGATGCCGCTCAGCGAACTCAATTAATTTGGTCCGGGAGTTCAAGTCCCATTCGCGCCATGGGGCAATGACGTGAATGTTGGGATCTAGCCCATAGTAGCCTAGCTCAAATCTTACTTGATCATTGCCTTTGCCTGTTGCTCCATGCGCCACCGCATCTGCACCAACTTGTCTAGCAATTTCGATTTGCCGCTTTGCAATAAGTGGCCTCGCAATTGAGGTGCCGAGTAAATAGAGACCCTCATATAACGTGTTTGCACGAAACATCGGGAATACGAAATCGCGGACAAACTCGTCACGAAGGTCATCAATAAAGATGTTTTTCTCTTCTATGCCGAGCTTAAGTGCTTTGTCTCGAGCTGGAGCGAGCTCTTCTCCCTGACCGAGATCGGCAGTGAAAGTTATCACTTCGCAATCATAGGTAACTTGTAGCCATTTTAGGATGACTGATGTGTCCAGGCCACCGGAGTACGCGAGGACAACTTTCTTAATGCTCTTCTTTTCCATGGCAGCCGGCTATCTTTTGGGAGGACGGAGTGCAATGGAGAAAAACACGTTTGCGAGCAAAAAGGCTGTCGACCCAGCGATAGAAAAAGGGTCGCCAGCTTTAATGGAGGCAACTAGGAAGCAAATGGCCGAGACAAAAAACATGACCCACCCAACGATTTGGAATGAAAAACTCAACATGTGGGCCTCATTAGACCTTTCAATGAGCTTGGATAGCCCCCACCTCTAGCTTTGTTCGGGGCAGCGCCTTAAAAGCCCCGGCGACCGATTCCTTTGGCAAATATTTAAGAAGAAGCAGTAGCTCTATGATGAAAACTCTAACCCGTCTTTTGATGGGAGATCCTAATGCGAAGTACTTGCGCGATCTCCAGATCGATGTGGCGGACATCAATGACTTAGCAGATGAAGTCGCGAAACTTTCTGACGATGACCTGCGGGGCAAAACCGACGAGTTTAAAACGCGACTTAATGATGAAGGAGCTTCACTGGACGACCTTGTTATCGAGGCCTGCGCAGTTGTGAGAGAGGCGGCAAAAAGGGTTACTGGACTTTGGGCCTTTGATGTACAGCTGATGGGAGCAATTGCTCTGCATGAGGGCCGAGTGGCTGAGATGAAAACAGGGGAGGGTAAAACGCTTACAGCTGTTTTCGCTGCTTATTTGAACGCCTTATCGGGCGATGGCGTCCATATTGTGACTGTGAATGAGTACCTGGCAGCACGGGACACTCAAGACATGGGACCTATATTTCAATTTTTGGGCATTAGTGTTGGAGTCGTTCTTCCAGGCATGCGCCAACCAATGCGCAGAGTGGCCTATTTAGCCGATGTAACTTACGTCACGAACAATGAGCTTTGCTTTGACTACTTGCGTGACAATATGGCGGCTAATCGCCGTTCCATGGTATTAAGGGGTCAGAATTTTGCGATTGTAGACGAAGTTGATTCGGTTTTGATTGATGAAGCTCGTTCACCGATAGGGATTTCGGACAAGGCGCCTGAGGACACGTTAGAGATGTATCGAACGGTCAATGCGCTCGTGCCTAAGGTTCCCGAAGATGCATTTGAGATTGATGAAAAATCGCGCAGTTTAAGTTTAACTGATGCAGGTCAGCGCCAAGTCGAAGCAGTTCTGGTAGAATCAGGTTTGCTTGCTGCAGACGCCACTATTTATGACCCATCAAATATTACTTTTCTTCATCATATAATGATGGCCCTTAGGGCCCATCATCTGATGGAGAAGGATGTGCATTATATCACTCGTGGGACCGAAGTTGTGGTCATTGATGAGCTCTCAGGTCGTGCAATGGCTGGCCGGCGCTTTGGTGGAGGGCTTCATCAGGCGATGGAGGCGAAGGAAGGTCTGCCGATCCAAGCTGAGACCATTTCTATCGCATCAGTAACCTACCAAAATTACTTTAGGCTTTATAAAAAATTAGCCGGTATGACTGGGACGGCCGCTACTGAAGCTGAAGAGTTTGGTGAAATTTATGGCCTAGAAATCGCGGAGATACCCACCAATCAACCGGTAGTTCGGGAAGACCATGATGATGAAATCTTCCTTACAATGGATCAAAAGCTAGACGCAATAATTGCCCAGATCGAAGAGTGTCATAAGAAAGGTCAACCTGTGTTGGTTGGAACAACTTCCGTAGAAAGATCTGAAATTGTATCTGGACTTCTAAAGGATAAAAAAATTAAGCATCAGGTCTTAAATGCTCGGCATCACGACCAAGAGGCTAATATCATCGGTCAAGCAGGCACTCCAGGTGCTATAACAATTGCGACAAACATGGCTGGCCGAGGCACAGATATTCAGTTGGGTGGCAATGTGAACATGCGCATTTCATCTGAGCTTCATGACATGGCTCCTGGAAAAAAACGAGATACAGCTGAAGCTAAAATCCGAGAGCAAGTGGCAAAAGCGAAAGAACAGGTAATCGAATCTGGTGGCGTCTTTGTTCTTGGAACTGAGCGGTACGAATCTCGCCGCGTAGATAACCAACTTCGCGGTCGGTGTGGTCGTCAGGGAGATCCAGGCGAGTCAAAGTATTTTCTGTCATTGGAAGATGACTTAATGAGAATATTTGCGGGCAACATGGAGGGGCTTTTGCGCCGTGTAGGGATGAAAGACGGCGAGTCGCTCTCTCACCCCTACATGAACACAGCAGTTGAGCGAGCACAAAAGAAGATAGAGTCGCGCAACTTTGATCAGCGTAAAAACGTTCTGCGTTATGATAATGTGATGAATGATCAGCGGTTAGTGATGTATGCGCAGCGGCTGGAAATCATGGATGCCGAAGATGTGGGCGTTGTAGTTGAGGAAGTCACCGCGCAAGCTACCGCCTCTATTATAGAAGAGTTTGTGCCTGCTGGTTCGTTTCCTAACCAATGGCGAACTGAGGAGTTGAAAGATAAGCTCAAATCTGATCTCGGACTCGACCTGCCAATTGGAGATTGGGCTGCAGAAGCCGGAATCGGAGACGAAGAGATAGTTGAGCGTGTTGCGGCTGCCTTGCGCGAACATCGACAAGCCCTTCGACGACAAACCAGTGATGAATTTGTAGCGGCACATGGCCGAAATGCACTGATTTCAGGCTATGATCGGCAGTGGCGCGAGCACAGTCAGCGAATGGATCAATTGAAATCAGGCGTAGGTTTAAGAGCTTTAGGGCAGCGCGACCCACTGAACGAATATAAGCAGGAAGGTCTGGAGTTATTCCAGTACATGCTTGACTTGGCCCGCAGAGACGCGGCAAAACGACTGGCGCTTGAGCCTTTGCCGCTTTGGCAAAAGCTTCAAGGGCAGAAAGCTGAGCTCGAGCTGCGGATCGCAGAGGCTCGTGGCCAAGCTCAAGAACGAGGGATAGACCCAAACCTTGTAAATATTGATGAGATTGTCTTGGCCGTCTTTCCTAATCTGAGTGAAGTAGAGCCTCTAACTGGTGAGGCACTAGCTGCCCGATCCAAGGAGCTGGGTGTTGGCAATGTTGCACAGCCACCCAGTAAGGTGGCACTTGAAGACTTGCCACCGTGGCCAGAAGGAGTGGATCCCAGAAGGGTGCGTCGAAATGAGACATGCCCGTGCGGATCAGGTAAGAAATTTAAGCAGTGCCACGGGAAACTTTTCTAAAGAGCAGCGCTCTGTACTAAAGATTTCCGCTACGAGCTAAAGAGAAGGCTTCGCTCATTGTAAGCCCTTGGTCGCGCTCACCATCAATGTCGTTAACGAATAAGAGGAAACGTGCCTTTGCAGCCGCATTTAGGTCATCACCTCTAGGTATATGATCTGACAGAGGATTAATTTTTCGTCCATTTCTCACAACTTCATAATGCAGATGGCAGCCGGTTGAGGCCCCGGTCGTACCAACTCTCCCAATGAGCTGACCTTTGCGTACTCTAACCCCAGGACGCATTCCGTTAGCAAAACTTTTTAAATGTGCATAATTGGTTGTGAACGTTGGCCCGTGTTTGATCGCTACGAATCGTCCATAGCCTCCATTCCAATTGGCGGCGGTAATAGTTCCTTCACCTGCTGCATATACGGGAGTTCCGCATGATGCGGCATAGTCTACACCATTATGCATGCGACGATCGCCATAAACTGGATGGGTTCGCATCCCATATCTTGAGGACAGACGTCCACCGCCTAGTGGTTTTCTCATTAGGGTGTTTGTCTGGCCGGTAAATCGCGCGTCACGGGTGAAATACGCGGCCTTATTTTCATTTTCAAACCGAAAGGCTTCGTATGTGTCCCCATCCTGATCTGTATAAGCAGCGTAGAGGACATCCCCAGCATCTACTAAACGTCCATTATCATCAAAATAGGCCTCATAAACCATCTCAATTTCATCACCCACTGACTGGATACGAGAAAAATTGACCTGTGCATCGAGTGCGTTGACGAAGTTTGCAATCATTGAGCCATCAATGCCGAGTTCATCGCCATCGACATAAACTGCACCGTTATTTAATGGGCCCCCGGCGAAAACTAGTATGCGAGTAAGAGATATTTCAGATTTCTGGCTTAGAAAACCTTCAGGGGTCGCGATAACTTCAATTTGCTCTAGGGTCGTCGGCGATAAAGAGACGCGCTGAAGACGGCCTGC
>CAXQZM010000027.1:0-12279 GCA_964228455.1 Alphaproteobacteria bacterium
CGGAGAGAGGAATAATAGCAGAGGTATTCGGTGACGCTCCTTGGGACATCCCGGAGATTACTAATTTTATTTCTAGTTTATAGTTTAGTAGGGGTCTTGTCCGATCTTAACGAAGCAGGTTATGATTCTTGATCGAGTAATGACATGAAGCCCGTTGACGATGCCACGAGTCCCGCGAGACCCTCTGCCGGATCAGGACCGTGATTCGATTTGAATGAGTTGTCGCTTCTATCGGATCTAGGCTGCATCTTATCAAAATCAAAAATATTCAGATCCGCTAAGTGACTTGGAATTACGTGCCGAATAGATTTGAAAATTGCTTGGCGCCGACCAGGGTAAGTTTTTTCAAACTCCTTTAGTAATTTCTTAAATGCCTGTCTTTGAAGGTTTGGCTGGCTTCCACATAAATTACAGGGAATTATTGGGTAATTCATGGCACGTGCAAATCGAGCAATCTCACTTTCTTCGCACATATATAGCGGTCTTATGAGGGTATGCTTACCTTCAAGAGCCGACAATTTAGGCGGCATTGTTTTAAGCCTCGCCCCAAAAAACATATTTAGCATCAGGGTTTCAACTGCGTCATCCATATGGTGACCTAGGGCAATTTTAGTTGCCCCAATCTCATTGGCTTTCGTGTATATAATGCCCCGACGAAGGCGTGAGCAAAGTGCGCAAGTCGTTTTACCTGGGGCCGTTTTCTCTTTTACAATTGAGTAGGTATCCTCTCGGTGACACAGGTAGTTTACTCCCAATTGCTCAAAGTAGGTTGGAAGTGTTCTTACTGGAAAATCAGGTTGAGCTTGATCTAAATTGAAGGCGGTGATTTTGAATTCGAAATTTTCTCGCCGAGAAATATCGATTAAAATAGTTAATAGCGTATATGAATCCTTGCCGCCCGAACAACAGACCATAACGTGATCACCTGGCTGAATCATGGAGTACTCATGAATTGCTAACTGTGTTTGACGAGTTAGTCGACGCCGTAAGCGTTGAAATTCGCCTGAGCTAGGGGCCGTCAAATAGGGGTCCAGAGTAATTTCAGATTTAATTTTCTCGTTCATAGTTCCACCTATGCATACTTCGACAATTAAATCACGGGTATCTGCCTCAGATCCCTTAACTTGGTCTAAATGGTTTAGTGTCCGCAGTGGCTCTGTGGAGGCTGATCACTTAGATTCGCCTCTGTTTTCCCAAGGTTAGAAAGTCCTATTTATAGAGAACTCTCTAAATCGGGGACAGCATCAAACAGATCAGCAACAAGACCATAGTCTGCAACTTGAAAAATTGGCGCCTCTTCGTCCTTGTTAATTGCAACGATCGTCTTAGAGTCTTTCATACCCGCCAGGTGTTGAATTGCCCCGGAGATACCAACTGCGATGTACAAATCTGGCGCAACTACTTTTCCAGTTTGGCCCACTTGGTAATCGTTCGGCACGTAACCAGCATCCACTGCCGCACGTGAAGCACCAACGGCGGCTCCAAGTTTATCTGCCACCTTTTCAAGCATGGCAAAGTTTTCTCCGTTTTGCATCCCTCTACCACCTGAAACTACTATTTTGGCGCTAGTGAGCTCTGGACGCTCTGATACGGTGAGATCCTGACTAACCCAAGAAGAGAGGCCTGCAGGTTCTAGCGCGTTCCCAGCTTCCACTGAAGCAGAACCAGTTTCTAATGCAGCTTCAAATGAGGTTGCCCTGACTGAAATAACCTTCACTTTATCTGAAGAATTTACAACTGTCATAGCATTGCCAGCATAGATTGGCCGCTCGAATTCGTTGGCGCTCACTACTGCAGTAATTTCTGTTATCATCTGACTATCCAACAGTGCTGCAGCTCGTGGCAGAATATTCTTACCCCAAGAGGTGGAGGCAGCTATGATGTGTGTGCGATCAGCAGCTAATGAAACAATCAGTGGAGCCATTTCTTCGGCTAGGCCATTTTCATAATGCGGAGCTTCAACCATGATTACTTTTGAGGCGCCGGCTAACTTTGAAGCCTGCTCCGCTACTTCGCCACAGCCATTTCCTGCGACCAAGATTGAGATATCACTTCCCAACTCGGTCGCAGCGGTCAGTGCGTTTGCAACCGCAGGCGCGAGTTCTTTGTTATCATGTTCAGCAATAAGAAGAATGGACATATCTATATAACTCCTGCTTCGTTTTTAAGCTTGTCTACCAGTTCAGATACGTTCGCGACGCGGACACCAGCTTTTCTTGCTTCAGGCTCTGTAACTTTCACGACTGATACGCGGGGGGTAATGTCAACATCTAGGTCGGATGCTGCAATTTCTTCTACTGGCTTTTTCTTTGCCTTCATAATGTTAGGCAGAGAAGCGTAGCGTGGCTCATTAAGACGCAGATCCGTCGTTATGACTGCGGGCTGTGAAAGCATGATCGTTTCTAGTCCCCCATCAACTTCTCTAGTTACCTTGAATTTGTCGCCTTCGACTTCAACAGACGAGGCGAAGGTTCCTTGAGGCCAACCCATAATTGCTGCTAACATTTGACCGGACTGATTATTATCACCATCAATTGCCTGCTTGCCCATGATAACTATGCCCGGTTCCTCTTTCTCAACTACTTTCTGGAGGAGTTTGCTAAAGGCAAGGGGCTCAAGGCTCTCATCTGATTTCACATGAATACCGCGATCAGCTCCCATCGCTAGACCTGTTCTTATTGTGTCCACGGCTTTTGCTTCACCCATAGAAACAACAATAATTTCTGACACTGAACCGGCTTCCTTCATTCTGATCGCCTCTTCAACAGCTATTTCGTCAAAGGGGTTCATGGACATTTTCACGTTAGCCAGTTCAACGCCACTCTCATCAGCTTTCACCCGAATTTTGACGTTGTAGTCTACCACGCGCTTTACAGTCACCAGGGCTTTCATACCTAACCTTCTCTTTATTTATCGGGGCGGCATTAGACACATTTTAAGATTAGGCAAGACATGCGGCGACATGAACTTGTAAAAGAGGGCCGTGAAAACCCGATAAATTTCTTGTTGAACTCACCTAACGAAGGTTATGTTTTGCCGCTCTCAAAAAAAATGATCCCAGCAGGATTCGAACCTGCGGCCTACAGATTAGGAATCTGCCGCTCTATCCAGCTGAGCTATGGGACCATAATGTAGGGCCTTAGCGATTTTTTCCAGGAACCCAAAGAACATCTGCTACCCCATTAGCATTCTCGACGCGAGCTAAAACAAACATTAAATCTGAAAGTCTGTTTAAATATTTAAGGGCTGACGCGGTAATTTCCTCAGACTCCGCCAAGGCTGATGTTAATCGCTCTGCCCGACGAGAAACAGTCCTTGCTTGATGTAAGTATGCACTTGCTACCGACCCGCCCGGAAGAATGAACGATTTTAAGGCCCCTAGATTTGAGTTGAATTTATCAATTTGCTCTTCAACCCATTGAACCTGAGCGTCAGTCATCCGCAGAGGTGGGTGCTCAGGATTATCATGAATAGGGGTTGCAAGATCCGCTCCGCAGTCAAATAAATCATTCTGAACCCGGCTAAGCACCTCATCTAATTCCTCACTCACGTGAAGACGCGCCATACCAATAACTGCATTAGCCTCATCTACTGTCCCGTATGCTTCTACACGAATGTGGTGTTTAGCTACCCGCTATCCATCAGATAAACTTGTTTTTCCTCGATCGCCACCTCGAGTATAGATTATAGTGAGCTCAACCAACTTAGAGCCCTCCAATACTTTCGCCGCGGCTTATCAATAATAGCGTGCCACAGATGATAGTCATTCCTTGGGCAAATACACGACTCCTCATCAAGTAAGTTGTCCATTTGGCTTGATTAGCTTTATCTTGCGTCGCTGCTCCAAAAGTCATCATGCCTAGTCCGGCAAAGAGTGCAATAACAGTAGAAAGAAGGCCGATCGCAATTCCGAAGTACAACATGCCGATGAAGAATCCATCGCCCAAAATTGTGCGTAAAGCGAGTAGAGCTACAACCAGAGCCAAAAGTGCAAGCAGAGAGTTTTTAATTGTCATGTGAAGTACTTAGTCGGCAATTCCAGAAATACTAGAGAGTGATGCGCGACAAAACCGACTGCTGCTTGCCCGTCCAATTATCCAAATTTCTTGTGATATATTCTCAAAGCTTGGCGTTGGGGTTTTGAGGGCGGCATTGCTGCCAATGCGTGCAATCAAATTCTCAATACATAGTCTCAATCAGGCTTGTGTATTTTTCTTCCACAAATGACCGTTTTAGCTTCATCGTCGGCGTAAGTTCTTCATCCTCAGCTTGTAAAAGTTGGTCAATTAAGCGTACTTTTTTGATCTGTTCAACCCGTGCATAGTTGGTATTTACTCGTTCAACTTCACTTTCGATAAGCCTCACTACTTCAGTTGCAGCGCATAAACTGGCGAAGTTTGAGAATGGTATAGAGTTGTCTTGAGCAAATTTTTCAACATTGTCTTGGTCGATCATGATTAGTGCGGTCAGGTATTTCCTTCTATCGCCAATTACTACAGCATCGGAAATGAATGGAGAAAATTTTAAATCGTTCTCCAGCTCAGCAGGAGTGATGTTTTTCCCTCCCGCCGTGATAATAATATCTTTAATTCGTCCTGTTATGGTCAGATATCCATCATCATCAATATGTCCCACGTCACCTGTTCGGAGCCAACCATCATCCGTAAAGGTTTCTGCAGTTTTTTCAGGGAGATTTAAATACCCGCTGAACACATGAGGTCCCGTCATTTGAATTTCTTGGTCCTCTGGGTTTATCCTTACATTACAATGCGGGGTTGGCAGCCCGATAGTGCCAACCTTGTTTGCATTTGGCTGGTTGAGGGTCCCAATGGCCATCGTTTCCGTCTGTCCCCATCCTTCGTAAATTGGAACACCCATAGCCCAAAACCATTTAAGAAGATCAGGTGATATTGGCGCAGCGCCAGAAGTTGCACGTTTTACTTTGTCCATCCCCATAGCTCGACGCATGTTTGCTAAGACTAACCAGTTAGCTAATGCATATTTTGCGCGAACTATTGTTGGTGCGGGTTTTCCCACCACAGCATATTCTGCCCAGGACTCGCCTTGCCTTACTGACCAGTTGTAAATCAATTTTCCTATACGAGTTGCATCAGCCATTCGCAGATTAACAGTGCTGTATACTTTTTCCCAAACGCGAGGGACCCCAGTTAGATAAACTGGTGAGACATCGCGTAAGTTATCGAAGATAGTTTCAGGGTTCTCAGCATATGAAACTACCGTATCTAGAAAAAGTGGCAGGTAGAGTGCGTTTGTCCTCTCCCAGATATGAGCTAATGGCAAAAACGAGAATTGGTCCTCTCCTGATCCAACGCCGAACATTTCGTAGGCTGCTTTTCCTGATGAAACAATGTTTCGCCCTGTAAGCTGCGCACCTTTAGGTGGCCCAGTGGTTCCAGATGTGTAGACTAAAAGTGCAACGGCATCCGCGTCTCGACGGTCAATTTGCGTATTCAGGTCGAACCTGGTGTCACTTTTACCTTCGGCAATAAATGTGTCCCAAAATATTACCTTAGGGTGCTCAAAATCTTCGAGCCCTTTTTGGTCTAGAACACAAACTAACTCAACTTTGGGGCAGTCTTTTTCAACCTGTAAGAATTTATCTAGCTGCTCGTCGTTCTCTAATATTAGAAACTTAGTGTTTGAATCTTTGAGTATGTACGCGCACTGAACTGGTGCATCTGTTTGATAAATACCAACAGTCTTTCCGCCAAGGCACTGAACTGCCATGTCAGCGTATGCCCATTCCTTGCGGTTTTCTGATAGTATTGAAACAGCATCACCTGCTTTCATACCACGTTTTGTTAAAGCGGATGCAAGGTCGCGCACAGATGACCAGAAGTCTGACCAGCAGTATGACTCCCAAATACCATAATGTTTCTCTCGGTGAGCAGGGGAAGCAGCATGCTTATCAACGCACGCTCGAAATAGACGCGCTATGTGGTCGTGACCATCAAATTCTTTGTAGTCGTCGAAAATGCGTGGATCTGAACCAGCCGGATACGTCATACGAGCCTGTTATATTTGTTTATGGTTTGAATAAAAGGTTTAGGCCTGTTTTTATTATGATCTAAAAATACGCGTACTCTGTTGATGCGAAGCTTAGAGGCTTTAGTAGTCATGAACAGCTAGCGCCAAGTCTTTTTCCGCTTGAAGCGTTTTTCTGCTAGCCCGGTTGTATCGCCCTGACCTAGGTAAAACTCTTTGATGTCGTCAGAGGTAGCTAATTCATTGCACGTGCCATCCATGACTATTCGCCCTAGTTCAAGTACATAGCCTCTCTGTGCAGCATTAAGGGCAACTTGGGCGTTTTGTTCAACGAGAAGCAGTGTAACGCCCTCCTCGCCGTGCAGGCGCTGAAGTATTTCAAAAATCTCTTTAACTAGCAGGGGCGAAAGCCCTAGAGATGGTTCATCGAGGATCATGATTTTTGGACGTGCCAGGAGGCCCCGGCCAATCGCTAGCATTTGTTGCTGACCGCCAGACAAAAGAGATGCACGCTGGTCTTGGCGCTGCTCAAGTATTGGGAAATAGCGGTAAACACGCTCAAAGTCTTTGGCGATTGCGTCTTGATCTGATCTTGCGTAGGCTCCCATCATCAAGTTTTCTGCTACAGTCAAGAAGGGGAAAACCTCGCGCCCTTCAGGGACGTGGGCGACACCCATTCTAGCAACTTCATCGGGCTGGTAGTTTGTAATATCGATGTCAGCAAGCCTGACATTTCCTCGCGCAGGGCTTAGTACTCCGGAGATAGTCTTAAGAGTAGTAGATTTACCTGCTCCATTAGCTCCTAGGAGGCAAACAAAGTCTCCCTCATTTACACTTATAGATATGCCCTTAAGTGCCTGAATCGGGCCGTAATAGGTTTCGAGGTTGTCAACTGATAGAAGTATCATGATGCCGCTCCGAGATAGGCGCTAATCACTTTCTCATCCGATGTGACTTCTTCAACTGTGCCCATTGCGAGCGACCTACCTTCAGACATTGCGAGGACGCGATCTGACACTCTTCTGACGAGTGACATATCGTGCTCAACCATCAATACGGTAATGCCTAAGATTTTACGAATGTCAGATACCCAAAAAGCTAAGTCAGACGTCTCTTCTGATGACAAACCAGAGGCGGGTTCATCAAGCAATAAGAGATCAGGCTGTGTGGCCAGAGCTCGGCCAATCTCAACTATTTTTCGCACGCCGTAAGGAAGATTAGCTACCATTTGGTCGCGGTATGGTGCGAGCTCTAAGAAATCGATCGTTTCCTCGACCGCCCGTCGATGTTTTCTCTCCGCTTGCTTTACATGTGGCAGAAAAAAAAGATCCTCCACAAATGACGTCTTGCCATGACAAGTGCGGCCTACAAGAAGGTTTTGCAGCACTGTAGCGTGGTCAAAAAGTTCGATATTTTGAAAAGTTCTCGCTATACCTATGCCAGCAATTCCGTGTGCTGGGATGTCCAATAAGGATGTGCCGTTAAATGACATCTCACCGGCCGTTGGCTCGTAGATCCGCGACAGAAGATTAAAAACTGTCGTTTTTCCAGCACCGTTTGGACCAATAATTGTGAATATCTCTCCGGGATTAACGTCAAAGCTAACCCCGTCCACGGCCTTCAAGCCCCCAAACTGTATTGAGAGTTCTTTAACAGAGAGCATTACTTAAGCCTCTCCGTTTTGTTGTAGGATCTTTGCCGTTTGAAAGTGCCAGCGCGATAAAAGGGGAATGTCTGAAAGAATGCTTCAGTTTTTTTCCAGCGAGCGTAGAGGCCCAGGGGCTCATAAAATAAAATTAGTAGCACTAACGCTGCAAAAAATATGTCACCAAGCCCTCCTATGTTGAAGAACCAAGCCAAGGATTCTGCTACTTGGCCACCTCCATTGTTGGCCCAAGCTTGGAAAAAATCTGCAAGTTCAGGAAAGAGAATTTCTCTCAAAAACACGTAAGTAATAGCGCCAAAAATTGCGCCATGGATAGAGCCTAATCCGCCCACCACGACGATAAGTAACAGTACGATTGATGTGATAAAGTTTACAGATTCCGGAGACACGAAGCCATCGTTGTAAGAATTAAATATACCTGCCAATGCACCAATAGCTGCTGAGAGGCCCATTGAGAGGGACTTATAGTGATTCAAATGGACGCCCATCGATCGCGCCGAAACCTCAGAGTCACGAATTGCAATTAGGGTTCGACCTAAGCGGCTTCGGACTAAATTATTCATAATCCAGATCACAAATACTAATGTCAGCAGCGCGCCGTAATAGAGAGCGTATTTACTGGCCGAGCGAGCGAGCAACAGAACATCTCTTCGGTTTTCAGGGTCGTGATCTGTTAAAGCAGCTGCGATTGGTTGGAAAACAAAAAAGAACCAGCTCTCCTTGTCTGAAAATTTTGGTGTCTTAAATCCGTTGCCACCACCCATTACTCCCCATTGTTTGAAGGCTTGCTCTATGAAAAGCATGAATAACAGAGTGGTAATAGCCAGTGTCACACCACTCATCCTCAATGTGGGCCGAGCAATGATGTAGCCAAAGAGTCCAATTATCAAAGGCGTGAGAAAAAAGCTAAAATGCCATGGGACCCCCATCTTTAATAAAAAGTGCATGCCATAAGCACCAAGCGCAAAGAAAGCACCATGGCCAAGGCTCACCTGACCAGTGAACCCAGTTAAGATCATTAGGCCTGATGCGCAAATTGATAGTATTAGAATATGTATGACGTGTTTTAACGTCGTTGCATCAACGCCCGCCCACATAAAGTAAATCGGTAAAAGTGCAGCGAGAAGAAAAAAGAAGGCTGATGCGCGAATGTACCCGCTATGCTTGAGCAACTTTATGTCATCGTCATATGATTGTTTGAATAGAAACTTCATAATTTATTAAACCTTTTTCGCTTGGGTTTGCGAAAAGAGTCCAGAGGGCTTTACGATGATAACAATAAGTAGAAAAATGAGCCCTGCATTTGCGCTGATGAGAGGGTGTACCCCAGATAAAGTTTTTACAAAATTATCTACTACCCCTAACATCAGCGCTGCCAACACTGCTCCTTGCAGTGATCCAAGTCCTCCAATTACCGCGGCAGCATAGGCCATAATTCCACCAGTGAGTGATAACCCTACTGAGGAGGTAAAAGTCTTTGACATTGCGAATAGAATTCCTGCAAAAGCTGAGATTGCCGCCGCTAAGGTCCAGACTAATGTGTTTAGTGAACGCACATTAATGCCTTGATAATATGCTGCTAATTGGTTTTGAGAGCTGGCTTGAATAGCTATCCCCATCCGAGTTCGCGACAGAAAAAAGAATAGGCCGATCACTACTATCAGTGCGCCGGCAATTAGTAGAATGTCAAACGGATCTATCGATACGCCAAGTATGCTTATCTGATCACCTAAATCAGGTGGTGATAGGGACTCTTCCTGAGGAAATTTACCTTGCATGAAATAGGTTACTGCATCAACACCCAAACGTAACACAAACCCAATTGCGATTGTAATGATCACGGTAGCTAGAGGAGACTGGCCCGCCATATGACGAAAAACAAGCAGGTCTAAGCCAGCTCCAAAAAGCCCGACCAGAATGATGGCTCCAATCATGACGAAATACCAGGGAGCTCCTAAAGCCTGTAATCCTAGGCCTACAAACATGGCGAGCATCATAATGTCGCCTTGGGCAAAGTTGACGGTCTCAGTTGCCCGATAAATTAAGACAAACCCAAATGCGATTAAAGCGTACTGAAAACCAGTTGCCAACCCAGCCACAATAATTTGCGGCAGATCATTGAAGACCGCAATCCAGTCTTGCGTTAAAAATGGAGTTAAAGCCTCCAACATGGCTTCCAAAACGTGTCCTCCCAAACAGGCTGGCCTGCCACTAGGTCACGCCCGGTTGGGTGTCAAATGGCTTTATGCACTTAGTATATTGTTTGTGATCAGGCGCAGGTAACTGCAATCTCAAAGAAAGTCAGATTTCATTTTCATTACTGGTAATACCCAGATAGTATTTTCTTGAGAGCAATTGGTAGCGTCAAACTAATGCCTAAGATCAGCTTTAATCTCATAAGCACTGCCGCTTCTATCAAATAAGTCAGAGACAGATGGATGCTCTATCGGGTCAGGATCTTCATCTATAAGCAAGTTTTGCTCAGATACATATGCCTCATACCAGCCTTCTGAGTTTTGGGCTAAAAGATGATAGAAGGGTTGGTCTTTTAACGGTCGTTGATCCAAGGGGATAGACTGGTACCACTCTTCAGAGCTGGAGAAAATGGGATCTACATCGTAGATGACACCACGAAATGGGAATTTTCTATGCCGGACAACTTGTCCTAAACCGAATTTTGCTCTGCCACTCATAGACCGACAATTGGTTCAAAGTGGTGTGGCATTTCAAGCGGGGAGGGGCAAGATTCGACACAGTTTAGATCTGTATCTCAGAGGTGTTGCAGCTTTGCCTTAGGGATGTGAACAACTAGGCCTGTCTATGCCGCTGTATCTAGTTCTAGGTCATGCCTCTCATCGCAACCTAGATGTTGCTCAAGCTCACGATCAAACTTTAGCTTCAGAGCTCTTGCGGCATCTTGATAAGCGTTTGAATCTGACCAATTTTTGCTCGGCATCAAGATATTTGACGGTACTTCTTTGCAGCTGTTTGGAACCATTAGTCCGAAAACTGAGTCACGCTCAAAATTCTGCTCACAAAGGGCGCCGGATAGGGCGGATCGAATCAGCGCGCGAGTGTGAGTCAAGGAAATTCTGTTGCCAATTCCAACGCCTCCTCCGATCCATCCAGTGTTCACTAGCCATACTTTTGTGTCGTGACTAATCAGTTTATCTCTGAGCAAGTTGGCATAGTTCAACGGTGGACGCGGCATGAAAGGCGCACCATAGCATGTTGAGAATGTTGCTTGGGGTTCGTTTCCGAGACCCTTCTCTGTACCAGCAACCTTTGAGGTGTAACCCATCAAAAAGTGCTCGATAGCCTGCTCCAATGTGAGTTTTGATATGGGTGGTAAAACCCCAAACGCATCAAGAGTTAGAAAGATTATGGTCTTTGGGTGTTTCCCAGTTCCATCTGGGGAAGCGCCATCAATGTGATTTAAAGGGTATGCGCTCCGCGTGTTTTCAGTCAAGGAAACGTCTGTAAAGTCTGGTTTACCGTTAGGCTGAAGAACTACGTTCTCGAGGATAGCGCCGTGACGTGTGCTCGCGGCGTATATTTCAGGTTCTTTCTCAGCGGTAAGATCAATGGCTTTTGCGTAGCATCCGCCCTCAAAGTTAAAGATACCGTCATTGTCCCAGCCATGTTCATCATCGCCGATGAGATTACGTCCTGCATCTGCTGATAAAGTTGTTTTACCTGTGCCCGACAAGCCAAAAAACAGCGCGGTATCGCCTGTAGGTCCAGTATTGGCGCTACAGTGCATTGGGAGTATACCATCTGTTGGGAGGGTAAAGTTGAGCAATGAAAATGCAGATTTTTTTATTTCGCCTGCATAATCGGTGCCGCCAATTAAGATTAGTTTGTCAGTGAAGCTAATTACCACGAAAGTGCCGGTGCGTGTGCCATCTTCTGCAGGAACTGCCTCGAGGCTTGGACACTGTATAATGGTCCAATCTGCCTCAAATCCAGGAAGAGTCTCTTTCCTTGGGCGCTGAAGCATTGTTCTCGCAAATGCTGTGTGCCAAGCTTTCTCGCAAACAACTTGGATGCTCAAGCTATTCTTTCCGGTGCCAACATAAAGATCTTGAGAGTACATCTCTTTCCCAGCGATGTGATTCTTGACTTTGGCTTTCAGTTTAGAAAACGATTGTTGTGTGATGCTTTTGTTAACAGCTCCCCAGTTTACATCATTTTCGGTAATAGGATCGCGGACAATAAACCGATCTTTTGGACTTCTGCCTGTGTGAATGCCAGTACGAGCTACGAAGGCACCATCGGCCGATATTATCCCCTCGTGATTTTTAACTGCTCTCAAAATGAGCTCTTTTCGAGATAAATTATGTGTTAGGATCGAGCTAGAGAGCATTTGTTTGCTTCCATTCTATTCGTGAGAGTTAGGGTAAAGATTAAGCTTAGAGTTCGGTTCGATCACTGCGCCTTAAACACGGCCTTCGCTGCAACCCAAGAAAAAAATGTTCGTTTTTGGAAAGTGAACATAAGTTTTGATCAAGATCGATCAATGAAACGAGTTAGATCGCCAAATTATACACACTAGAACGAGGCGCAATTTTACTTTAACGGGCGAGCCGATGACCCGAACGCTTCTT
>CAXQZM010000028.1:0-25061 GCA_964228455.1 Alphaproteobacteria bacterium
GTTCTTTGTAACTTAGACGAATAAAGCACCACCGTCTGGCCTACACTAATACTTCCAGATCGGACGAGTGAATCCGGGACAATCAACGGCCAATCAGCCATCTCTATACTTGTCTCTATGCCGAACTTAGAGTTAGCCACATCGTCTAGTATTACTCCACTAAGGCCAGCCATCGCAAAATCCGCATCGAGAGCAACTATAACTTGTGAATCGATGGAAGGCCTAACGTGTTGCACCCCATCCAAGGAATTAAGTTTGCTATCCAGGATAGGATCTAAAAAAATTAAAGATCTAGACGCTATTGATTGAGGCGCAGTTATGCCGAGCGCCGAAGCATCTTCAGAAGAAATACCAAATTCTCTAAAATTAATCACTTCCTGATGTTGAGTGCCTTCATCCAAACTCGGCAAAATCCATATGTGAGCCTCGCCATTGAGCAAAACGTCTTCTGCATTAACCTTTACGCCTTGGGTAATTGCCATGCCAACAATCAAGGCCCCCACGCCGATTACCGCCCCCATAAATGCGAGAACCGCCATAATTGAGAACACCCCATCTCGACGTGCTCCCATTAGATAGCGCCATGCTAAAGAAATCTCCAACCAGACCATTACCCTAAACTTACTCATAGCGCAAAGCCTCGGCTGGTCGAACTCGTGACGCCTGAATTGCTGGATACGAAACGGCTAGTATGGTTAAAATAATTGCCAAGGTGCTCGTTGTAATGGCAGCAGCTAAACTCGGATGTGAAGGCAGAAATGTTAAACGAAAGTGATCGGCGGGGAAGAGGTCAACACTAAACCAAGCTTCCAAAGATAACCTGATCGATTCTAAATTGCTTGCAACTGCAAAGCCAACTACCAAACCCAAAGACGCACCTGCGACTCCAATTAGCAGACCTAAAATTAAAAAGATCCTTAGAATTAAACCAGAGCCTAAACCAATTGATCTCAAAACAGCAATTTCTCGCGCCTTTTCCTGCACTTTAACAACTTGTGAAGCCACAACTCCGAAAGTTGCAACCACAATGATCAAGCTCAATACAACAAGAAGAGCTGACTCTTGTTCTCGAGCCAATTCGAGGTGCATTGCGGGTGAAAACCCTTGAAAAGAATTCCCCGATCTATTGTATATTAAAGTCGAGCGCGCGCCTGGAAACCTCCCATTGCCAACTTCGTTAATTTGCTCAACTAAATTTCCTATGTTTGATGAATTTTCTGCGTAAACCTGCACTCCGTTTACATCTTTTGATCCATTGGTAGATCTAATGGACCGGACAGCATCAATTGAACTAATTACAAAAAACTGATCAACTTCTTCAATGCCAGTTTGAAAGATTCCCGAGATCTTGAAAGTTATTGTGTCTGGAAGATCTCCAGTAGAAAGATATGAACCTACATCGTCCCCTTTAAATACCGTAAAAGTGTCACCAACCGAGACTCCTACAGACCGCGACATATTGGATCCAATTAGTGCGTGGGCATAATCTTCTCCTTGAGCGCCAAAACCCCCTGCGGAGTAACTTCCATCTGTTACATACTCAATCAGCGGAATTTTTTCTAAATCTTTTAAAGCCACTCCCCTAAAAATCGCCCCGTGTGCTTGAGCCCCGTGGGTTACGATCGCTCCAGTTGTCACATACGGCACGGCATATTCGATGCCCGCGATTCCTTGGATAGAGGCCGTAAATTCACTATCCCAGTAAAACGCACTTGCATCGAGTTTCTCGATTCCGACAGCGCCATCAATGTCGTGGACTCTTTGCCGTAATTCTATTCGAAACCCAGTAAATATTGCCAAGGCCACTACTATTGCAGCAACACCAACTGCTATCCCAGCTATAGAAAACCAAGTTACCACGGATACCGAGCTACCATCCTTAGACGCTCTAAAGTATCTCCAAGCGAGTAAAAAGGTTAGCGATAGATTGTCCACAAAGGCGCGCTTAGCTTGCTATCGTGGCAATAACTTGATCAAGGGAAACTTCAGACTTTGCCCCTGTTTTCCGATATTTGAGCTCAACGAGGTCATTATCCAACCCACGGGGACCAATTATAATTTGCCAAGGCAAACCAATTAAATCCATATCAGCAAACTTAGCTCCAGGTCGCTCGTTCCTATCGTCTACCAGAACCGTGCGTCCAGTATCTTCAAGCGCAGAACACAAGTTATTAACCACTTCCTTGCAGCGTTGATCATCTGGTTTGAGCATCAAAATTCCAACATCAAAAGGCGCCACTTCCTCTGGCCATACGATCCCAGCATCATCGTGACTGGCTTCAATTAAAGCTGCTGCAATACGAGAAACCCCTATACCGTAAGAACCCATATGAACTGGCACCTTCTCCCCATTTGCGTTCTGCACCAAAGCGCCCATAGGAACAGAGTACTTTGTCCCAAAATTAAAAATGTGTCCGACCTCTATGCCTTTAGAGATAACCCTCCGTTCAGCTGGCACTTGCTCGAATAGTTGACTATCATGGGTTTCATCAGTTCTAGCGTACAAGTTGTTAATTGCATCGTATAATCTAGCGGGGTGCTGATCCTCCTCTGAGAATGCACCAAGATCGGCAATCTTAGTATCAAAGAATATATCTGATTCTCCTGTATCAGCCTGTATCAGAAATTCATGACTCAAATCTCCCCCAATAGGCCCTGTGTCAGCTCGCATTGGAATTGCTGTAACACCGAATCGTTTAAAGGTTCTAAGATATGACACTAAAACCCTTTGATACATATTTTTCGCCGCTGCCTCATCAATATCAAAGCTATAGCCGTCTTTCATAAGAAATTCACGGCCGCGCATAAGCCCAAAACGGGGTCGAACTTCATCACGAAACTTCCATTGTACATGATAAAGGTTAAGAGGTAAGTCTTTGTAAGACTGAACTTCGCGACGAAAGATATCAGTAATAACTTCCTCATTCGTTGGGCCATAGAGTAGATCCGCCTCATGCCGATCCTTAATTCTAAGCATTTCAGGACCATACGCATCGTAACGGCCACTTTCATACCAAAGGTCCGCTGATTGTATGGTTGGCATAAGGACTTCATGGAACCCAGCTCGGTCTTGTTCCTCTCTAACTATACCCTCAATTTTTTTTAATACACGCAGCCCAAGCGGCAACCAAGTGTAAAGTCCCGCGGACATTTGTCTGATCATCCCTGCACGAAGCATAAGTCGATGGGACACCACCTTGGCATCCTTTGGATTGTCCTTCATAGTTTTCAGGAAGTATGCTGACCAACGCATGGGTTTATCTCCAATAAGGCTTTACTTTCCCTCCCAGGCCTGATGTCAGGTGAGAGAGTCAAGGTCAAAAGGACCCAAGAATTAGCAAACAGCGCCCTCAAAAGACTGCCACGGATCGAGCGCTAGGCTATCTAGCGTCGGCCGCAAAGCTCTGAGACTATGGCAGTTTCATTTCTAACCTTATTGGCTCACCATCGCGCAAGATAGCAAGCTCAACAACCTGAATACCCTCCTCAGACCTGGCCTCGAGCACACTGAGAAACTCATCTGGCTTAAAGACCGCCGTAGTATCAACTTCCTGAATTATATCTCCAAGCTGCAATCCTGCCGCTACCATTAAACTCCCAGGCATGAGCGCAACAACTCTCACGGCCCCCTCATCTGCTCTTATACCCTGCGTCAATCTCTCAGACAGGGGCACTGGGGCCACTATACCTCCATATAATTCCTGGAGCTTATCAAGGCCACGCATATCATCATTCTCTGCGAGGGCGTCTATTTCTCGAAGGGTCAACTCCACAACCACATCAAAGAATCGTCCATCCCTAAATATATTAAGAACTACGCGAGATCCCGGTGGAGTTGCGGCTACCATTTGTATGAAATCACTTTGCTGGCCAATATTGCGCCCTTCAAAGGTAACAATAACATCACCCGCCGCGATACCCGCCCGCTGTGCGGGCAAATCCTCAAATACTTGCTGCACAAATACCCCGCTCACACCTTGATAATTTATGCGGTCTCGTAATTCATCAGATAGTTCACTGAACGTAATACCAAGGAAACCCCGGCGAACCTCACCGAAAGCCTTGAGCTGATCAACGATTTGCTTTGCAATGTTGGAGGGGATCATAAAACCTAGACCGACGCTCCCACCTGATCGGGTAACTATCGACTGATTAACACCAATGACCTGACCATCAATGTTGAAAGAAGGTCCACCTGAATTTCCAGAATTTATGGCAGCATCAGTTTGTATACGTTGGTCAAATGGGTTTGATCGCGACAAATCTCGGTCTAATGCTGATACAATTCCGTGCGTTACAGTTACGCCCACATCTAACGGATTACCTACTGCGATAACCCAGTCACCAACCCTCACCACGTCTGAATCAGCCCACTCTACAGCTCTTATATCAAGCCCATCAGGGTCAATTTTCAAAACTGCCAGATCAGTATCAACATCGACCCCAAGAACCTCCGCGGCGTGCACTGATCCATCTGTCAGTACTACCGACACATCCGTACCTATCGAAACAACGTGCTCATTCGTTGCGATGTGACCCTCGTCGTCAATGAAAAAACCGGATCCAGTACCTCCAGGAGACTCACCCCCAAAAAAGTCTTCGAGGTTCATTCCATCACTATTCAATGGCGTTTGGACCTGGATAACTACCACTGTGGGAAGGACCTCCTCGACAATATCCGCGAAAGTAAATGGGAACCCTTGAGCTCTCGCTATCCCAGGCAGGAACGCAAAAATAACTGATGCAAAAAAAGCTGACCTAACAAAAGCAAGGGCCAACGAACCTGTTGCCATCCAGCGGCTAAATGCATTCAACATTAACTTTTCCTCTCACGTGTTAGGTCAATGGGCGAAGAACAGTATAAATACACATAAGCCTGCCGCCCAATATTTTACAGGCGGAGATTCCTCACAAAAGGGGGAGGGATCTCGTGAGCCATTAAGGGGCGCTTGGAATGTCTAAGCTGATCTCGGTCAAGGTCTCCTGTAATTCAGCTGATAGCTCAAGATCCACGAGCGGCTCAAACACACCGACTTGCCGTTTTGCGGAAGACAGAGCGTCATCAAAACCAAGAAAGTTCCCGAGATAAGCATCTACGTCAGAGACAATAAAGCGGCCACTTGGCAAGCCATCGCCCTCTAGTATTTGCTCTACCCTTTTGTAGAAAGTGAAGAAGTCAGGATCTATGCCGAAGCCTTGGTCCTTGAGCACAATCTCTTCTCGAGTTCCAAGCCCTATAAGAGCCTGGGCTTTCTGATTGGCTTCATCTGTAATTTTAGCGGCGTCCCTTACTGCCTCTGCACGAATGATTGCTGAGCGAGCAGTTGCGTTAGTTAAAATATCTTCACGTTCAGCGTTACGTTCCTGAATCATCGAAGCTTCAACTTCGGTCTTGGTCTGCTCAGGTAAGTCGACCCGGTTAATTCTAAAGTCAACCAGCGTTACGCCATAGATATCGTCGACAGCAAGCAGCCGTTCAAATACTTGAACCCGCATCTCTTCGCGGCCCTCAGCCAGAATAGTAGCTTGAGACCGATTATTAATAGTTGCCTGGATGGCTGTTACCGTAACGTTTTTAAGGTTGTCTTCTAAACGAGCGATGGAACCTGCTACTTCCTCCTGGAATACACGTAAGTTGGTTATGCGATAGGTGATGTAATAGTCGACAACTATAGGTTCAGCATTAAGCGCCAGAAAAGTACCTTCGTCACCATCATAATCATATACAAATGCACCAAATTTTCTAACTTCGTCCACAATAGGAGCCTTAAAATGAAGCCCAGGACGCTGCTCTTCGTGGATCAGCTCATTAAATCTAAACACCATCACCTGCTGACCCGGATTGAGAGTATATGTCGAAGTGTTGAAGATTGCTAACGCAACCACAACGGCTACACCAAATATGCTAAGAGCGCGAGTCATCGGGAACCTCCTGAAGTCAGGTTACTTAAGATCTGATCAAGCCTCAATTCGTCGGCTGTTGCATCGATTTGAGCTTCCGATAGGAGGATACGCCTCGCATCTTCATATAATCTCTGCAATGTTGACTCTGGCGATTGGCGATAGCCATTATAAATTTGCCTAAGTTTATTAGCTTCACCCAGTCCAACATTAACACGACGCACCACATCTTGACGAGCCTGTGCAAAAACTTGACCAGCTACACCTTGAGCTTCGTTAAGCTGTGCGTTTTCAAATTGCTGCGCCTCCTCCAAACGGATTAGCGCCGTAGCCTGTGCCTGTTGTATCGCTCTAACGGAATCCTGAACTTGCTCTGGCACCTGGGGAGTAGACGCTGCATCGACACGCACAATCCTGACCCCTAAAGGTTGATCATTTGCGGAGATAAGAGCCGTCAAATCCACTTCAATCTGGTCACGAATTTGTCCAGCACGGGCACCGATTGCGTCTAACGCAGCAGTCCGGCCAATGTTGTCACGCAGTGCGGTTTCGCCGGCTAACTTAATTACATTAACAGGGTTGCCGTATGCAAACCTGTATATTTCAGGTGCAGCTGCATCGACCTGCCAAACGATTTTTATAGGAAAACTTACTAACTGCTTATCCCCAGTCACGATGAGTTGCTCATTCCTTCCAACACCGCCACCTATTTCAAGGGTTTGCTGCGATACATCAATTAGCTCGGCTTTACCAATTGGCCTAGGCCAATGCCAGTTAAGGCCCGGTTGGCCGACACCAGCAAACTGACCAAAAGTTGTTTTAACTGCCCGCTCAGTTTCGCCAACCTGGTATATCCCCGTGGCACCCCACAATATGAAGAGCAAGCCGATCACAAAACTCACCCCACCGGAACCGAGCCGCTTTAGTATACTACCCGCTTGATCCGCTGCGTTTCGAGCAATGTCTTCAAACTCATTACCATTATTCTGCGGAGGACGACCATTTCCACCACCACCGCCAGCGCGTCGATTTCTCTCACTCTCTATATTGACGGGTTTAGATGCATTTGACTTACGTGGAGTTTGTCGACGAGGCGCACTTCCCGATCCCCATGGATCCTCTGCCATCTTAGCTACGTCTTGCTCGTTAGGTGTTTCTTCCCAGGGCATATTTGTCCTTTTTGTTCTAGGTCGTTGGCTTTATTTGGTTGGTATCACGTCCGTTTCAAGGCAAAGAAACCTGGATTAGTAAAACTGAAGCATTGTACGAGCCATGAAGAGTGACAGCCGGAAAGAGCGAGCCAGTTTTCACTCGTACCCAGAGAGCTGCAAGGCCAACCAGACTTAAAACACTGATCATTACTAATTGATCAATGAATCCATCTGCTGCTGAAAGAGTTGCGCTGTGGGCCAAAGCAAACAATACTGAACTACCTAGCCAACCTACCACATCACCTAAGCGCTCACTCAAGTAATTAAAAATCGCTCCTCTAAACAGTAACTCTTCAGCAAACGGCACTAAAATAACTAACGTAACTACGCTAAAGATAAATGGAGTCAGCCCGTTACCACCTACCAACTCGCTATTATAATTCGCCAAATTTTCTTGTGCCACAGGGCTAAGCAGCATACCGAGAAATATAGTTCCCAGCAGAACAATAGGTCCTAGTAGAGCGCTCCAAATTAACCATGTGTTCTCTACTCTCCTTAATCCTAGGGCAATCGGAGACCACCCATTTCCAACCAAGGTAATCCAGCAAGCGGCTCCTAAACAGGCACCAGTAGCCAAAAAAAATAAAAACAAACCAAGTTCTGAACTTTCAAGCAAAGTTAGCTGAAAAAAGAGAACCTGACCGCCCAAATATGCTAATACCAAGGATCCAAGCGTTCGAGCTGAGATGGCATGACTGCCTCGATCAAAAAATGAACGCGGCTCTTCTTCGATCACGCCTCTCTATCCATGGCACTGCACAATTCGCGCCACTCTCGAGCACTTAAACCACTGCTCTCTTGAGATACGTCTTCGCCTCTTACCCAGGCCTTAACGACGCCCAGCATAGATTTTGATAGGTCAAAATTACCAATTCTATAGTCCTCAAAAGCTGCACAAGCATTTGGCACCCAATCTCTGACCATATCTAGCATCAGTTCCGCATAAACCCGTATTTCATATTGCGCGTGGGGATCTGCCCTTAATGCTAAAAAATGAAGAAGATTGTGCAAATCAATCTTCCAGTACCATTGCGTATATGTCGATAGTGGCAACGCCATGCGGGCGAGTTCACGAGCGAGACCTTTTGGTTCATTATCTGCACTATCAACTAGTAATGAATCGTATAGGTCAAAAGATCTCGAAGCATCAGCCTTAAGTAGTTCCAATACCTCTTGAGCGCGTTTCTCACCGAGCACATCTCCACGTCCTTGGTTATTAATTGTTGATTGAGCCGCCATGTTTTCTAGCTCAGGAACATAGAACTCCCTATCTAGAACGGAGTAGCGCGCACTGTACTCATTCACATTTGCCGTTCGATGTCGAATCCATTGACGAGCAACAAAGATTGGCATCTTCATATGAAACTTAATCTCACACATTTCAAATGGTGTAGAATGCCGATGTCGCATTAAATAACGAATAAGCCCAGCATCATTTCGCGCCGCCTTCGTCCCTTTGCCGTAAGATACCCTGGCCGCCTGCACTATCGCGCCATCATCTCCCATATAATCTATGATTCGAACAAAACCCTGATCCAATACTGGGTGCAGAGTATAAAGCCTGTCCTCGATGGCTGGAACAGTGGCCCTTCTTGTATGAGCGGTCGTGCCTCTCTGCTCTTCAATTTGCGCTTTTATAATGTCGTCCATAAGATTGCATTAGGGAAACCGGATGTGGAAAGAGATAGTTATGAAAACAGTAAGCTTCACTGAAATGAAAAATGGTACGCAAGAAGATTATATGCTCTTGCAAAGCCTCGAGAACAAACATTTAAAAATGACTGCTAAGCGAGTACTAGCCCATCTTGAGCTGCAGGCGGATGAATCATTAGATGGGTATCCCATCAATCGCTTGGAGCATGCAGTTCAGTGCGCAACTCGCGCCGAGAGAGATGGGTACGATGTCGACTGGATAGTTTCTGCCCTTCTGCATGATATTGGTGATGGGTTAGCCCCCCAGAATCATGATCGTTTTGCCGCTGAAATAGTTCGACCCTTCGTAAGAGAAGAGTGTGCGTGGGTCGTAGAGCACCACGGCCTGTTTCAAGGCTATTATTATTTCGAACACCTTGGGTGGGACAAAAACGAAAGAGATAAATATAAATTCCACCCCCACTATAACGCATGTGTTGGATTTTGTGAGCGTTGGGACCAATCGAGCTTTGACCCCAATTATCCCTCAAAACAACTTTTGCACTTTGCGCCGATGGTTCATGAAGTGTTTGCTCGCAAGGCCTATGATTCAGAAGTAATCCAAGAAGGGATATCCACATGGAAACACTAAGCTTTATGCATGAAAGACAGGAATTAGCTGCGGCATTCCGTTTAGCAGCGCGCAATAACTGGCATGAGGCCGTCGCAAACCATTTCTCTCTCTCAGTTTCAGACGACGGGAAGAAGTTTCTCATTAACCCTAGTGGTGTTCACTTTAGCCAAATTAAGGCCTCTGATTTAGTTTTATGTGATGCCGACGACAAAGCAGCAACATTCTCACAACAATTAGCACCAGATCCAACCGCATGGGGCATTCATAGCGCCTTCCATCGCCACAGCTCTAAAGCCCGAGCATGCCTTCATGTGCATTCTGATTTTGCGACCGTTCTCGCGTGTCTAAAGAAACCTGAATTGCCGCCAATCGACCAGATGACTGCAAAATATTATAATCGAATTGGTTATGATGATGGCTTTGGAGGAATGGGATTTGATGATGAAGGGGATCGAATAGCAAAAACCCTTGGTAATCACCGAATCCTACTAATGGGTAATCACGGTGTCACCGCGGTAGCTGAGAGCGTAGCCAGAGCGTTCGACGAACTTTACTATTTCGAGCGCGCCTGCGCACTTTACATAAGAGCCGTTTCAACTGGGCTGCCCCTCAACGTAATGTCTTCCGAAATTGCAGAGAGTACTGCTCAGGAATGGGAAAATTACCCGAATTCTCCGTGGCAACTTCATTTTGAATCGATGTGTAGAATCCTTGATGCCGAGGAGCCCGATTACCGCGCTTAATTTAAGTTCTAAACAACTCTGTAAAGATAATTTGCACGAGCTTCGAAAGAAGTCATTACCTGCCTTTGGGCTTGGGTATAAACCGGCTCTATCACCCTACGCAGCGCGAAGTTGCGAATCTCGAAATCTACGCAAAAATCAACAGCACAGCTTTGGTCAGTGACTGGTTGTATATGCCAATCGTTTATAAGAATTTTGAAAGGGCCTGGGCCTACACCCACTGCATGGACGCGAAATTGATCAGGCATGAGTGTGACGCGCGAAGTAAATGTCTCCCGAATAAACTGAAAGCCGAGGACCAAATCAGCATCGAATCCTGCTTCACTAATGTTGCGAAGACGCGCTTGTTGGGTCCACGGTAAAAAATCAGGATAGCTACCTACATCTGCAACCAAATCATAGATCTGGGCGGCACTAAACGGCAGCAGTCGATGCTCGTTAATACTTGGCATGGATTGAGCGCTTAGGCTTGTTACAACTAAGCTGCAAGCTGTGCAGAACGGTTTTTCTTCAATCTAGAGAAATCATCGCCAGCATGATAGGAGGATCTAGTCATTGGGCTGGCGGAGACCATTAAAAACCCGCGTTTCCAGGCTGCTTCTTCTAGTGCCTTAAATTCTTCTGGATGCCAGAATTTAACAACAGAGTGATGTTTTCGCGTAGGCTGAAGATACTGTCCAATCGTTATGAAATCTACTTCGTGTGCGCGCATATCATCCATTACGTCCAGCATTTCGTCAAAAGTCTCACCTAATCCAACCATTAAACCTGATTTCGTAAAGTCCTGACTATTTTCTGCCTTCATATTTTTTAGAAGTTTAAGACTATGTCCATAATCAGATCCGGGTCGCACTGGACGGTACAGCCGAGGCACAGTCTCGAGATTGTGGTTGAATACGTCAGGACGCGCGGCAGCAACTGCCTTCCAAGAATCGCCTTTACGCAGAAAATCTGGAGTAAGAACCTCTATTGTTGTATTAGGACTGGCCTGACGAATAGCCGTTATTGTTTCAGCTATGTGATTTGCACCACCGTCATCCAAATCATCCCTATCAACAGAAGTTACAACTACATGCTTTAGCGCCAATGTTTTTACTGATGCAGCAACTGAAAACGGCTCGAGTGGGTTTAAAGCTCTTGGCTTACCAGTTATCACATTGCAAAACGAGCACGCCCGCGTGCAGGTATCACCCATAATCATCATTGTTGCATGCTGCTTAGTCCAGCATTCACCAATGTTTGGGCAGCTAGCTTCCTGGCAAACAGTGACAAGATTATGGTCTTCCATAATTTTTTTTGTTTTCTTGTAACCCTCCGAAATCGGAGCTTTTACTCTTATCCAATCAGGCTTGCGAGGGCTTGGTTGATCTGGTGTCTTAGCCTTCTCAGGATGCCGCGGACGGTTGGGGTTAGTTAAAACGGTCATTTATTATTCCTAAACCACAGGTAAGCTCAAACACCCTAAACAGTAAATGCGACCGGTTGAACTAGATGTGTATCGCTTGATCATATGCATCAAGAACAGATTCGTGCATCATCTCTGACAATGTAGGGTGCGGAAACACAGTATTCATTAGTTCTGCTTCAGTTGTTTCTAATGACTTTGCAATGCCAAATCCTTGTATAAGTTCCGTCACTTCGGCACCGATCATATGGGCACCTAGTAGTTCACCTGTATTCGCATCAAAAATTGTTTTAACTAAGCCTTCAGACTCACCAAGAGCAATTGCCTTGCCATTACCTTGGAAGGGAAACTTTCCGACTTTAACTGCTCGCCCAGTTTCTCTTGCCGCAGCCTCTGTCAGGCCAACAGATGCAATCTGTGGCCGAGCATATGTACAACCTGGAATTGCCTGAGCGTCCAATGGGTGCAAATCAGGTTGTCCGGCAATGTGTTCAACGCAAAGGATACCTTCATGGCTTGCTTTATGTGCTAACCACGGGGGCCCACAAACATCACCAATTGCATAAACCCCAGGCTCTCCGGTACGCATCATGGCATCCGTTTTAATATGACCACGGTCAACTTCAACTTTTGTATTTTCCAAGCCTATGGTTTCAGTATTACCAACAATCCCAACGGCAGAAACGAGACGATCAACGGTTATCTCTGAAGTTTTGTCATCTGTTTCAATTACAACGGAGATCTGCTTTTTACCTTTTCTAGCGTCCCTTATTTTGGAGCTAGTCAGAATTTTTATTCCCTGTTTCTCAAATGATTTGCGAGCAGCGGCAGAAATTTCTTCATCCTCAACGGGCAAAATCCGCTCTTGAAGCTCTACTACCGTTACATCCACGCCAAGGTCGTTATAAAAGCTTGCAAATTCTATTCCGATCGCGCCTGATCCCATGACTACCATTGATTTCGGAAGTTCAGACGGCACCATAGCCTCACGATATGTCCAAATTAGATTACCATCGGGCTCAAGACCTGGTAATGTTCGTGCGCGCGCTCCGGTCGCTATTATTATGTGTTTGGCCTCAATTATGTCTGACCCCACTGACACCTTCCCTCGACCACTAATCTTCCCCTCACCCTCGATGACAGAGACCTTGTGTTTCTTCAAAAGAAAACCAACGCCAGCAGACAGTTTTTTAGCAACATCCCGCGAACGTTTTACGATCTTTGAAATATCAAAGCTCACTTCGTTAACTGAAAAACCATAAGCAGCGGCATTATTGATTAAGTGCCCTACCTCAGCTGAACGCAGAAGCGCTTTAGTCGGTATACAACCCCAGTTCAGACAGATCCCACCTAAGTGCTCTCGTTCAATGACTGCTGCTTTCATGCCAAGCTGCGACGCTCTTATTGCCGCGACGTATCCTCCTGGACCGCCTCCAATTACAATTACATCATAGTTCTTATTTGACATTTTTTTATACCAGCATCTGAATAGGATTTTCGATCAGACCTTTGATCTTACCAATCAACTCGGCAGCAACTGCGCCATCAATCACGCGATGATCCGCCGATAACGTACAGGTCATTACGGTCGCAACTGCTAACTCATCGTTCTTTACGACAGGTCGCTTTTCACCAGCCCCAACAGCCAAAATTGCGCCTTGGGGTGGATTGATTATTGAAGTGAAATGTTTCACTCCCATCATACCCATATTTGATATCGAGAAACTACCACCCTGCATTTCTTCGGGTAATAATTTCCCATCACGCGCCTTGGTAACTAATTTGCTCGCAACTGCTGAAATTTGCCTTAGAGATTGAGTATCCGCTCCTTTTATAACAGGCGTTACAAGTCCTCGCTCTGAGGCAACGGCAACTGATATATCAGCGCGAGTATACTGATGTATCTCGTCACCTACCCATGCTTTATTTGCACCCGGGATCGCCTTCAAGGCTCGCCCACAGGCCATAAGAATAATGTCGTTCACCGATACTTTAGGTTCATCTGGATTGGCATTAATCTGTTTTCTAAGTTCTAATAAGCTATCAATTTCCATGTCGACAGTGACATAAAAATGTGGACTAGTAAATTTGCTCTCAGATAATCGGCTCGCGATAATCTTTCTTATGGCTGACGGCTTTTCAATTTCGAATGGAGTAGGTCCATCAACACCAATTGTGGGCGTGATTCCAACGTTCACACCAGCACCTCCAGTGCTTGTTGAACCAGCCTGATATGATTCAACGTCACGTTTAATAATACGACCATTTGGCCCAGAGCCATCAAACTGGTTCAGGTCTATACCATTCTGACGCGCAATTCGCTTCGCAAGCGGTGATGCTTTAACCCTATGCTGTGTTGATTGCTCACTCCGAGAAAGGTCAATCGAATGCGTTGTTGCATGATCTAATTGAGGACTCTTGTCATCCTTCATTCTGTCGATTGTATCTCTATCTTTATCAATAGCTTGATCTGGCTCATGATCGACCTCCACATCGTAGTCCTCTCCATCCTCGATCAATACAGCAATTACTGCGTTTACAGCGACACCCTCGGTTCCAGGCTCAACCAAAAGCTTTGCCACTACCCCTTCTTCAACCGCTTCAACTTCCATTGTTGCTTTATCAGTCTCAATCTCAGCAATGATATCACCCGACGCAACAGTTTGGCCTTCTTCAACTAGCCAGGCAGAGAGAGTTCCCTCAGTCATTGTCGGCGATAAGGCTGGCATCAATATTCTAGTTGCCATGATAAACCTCCTTTACCGCCGCTACAATATCGTCTGTGGAAGCAAGCGCCATAGCCTCCAGGTTAGCAGCATAAGGCAGGGGTACATCTTTGCCATGGACACGAAAAACTGGTGCATCAAGATCATCGAAGGCTTCCTGCATTACGAGTGCGCTTATTTCCGCACCAACGCCGGACTGGCCCCAATTTTCTTCCGTCGTAACCAAGCGGTTTGTTTTGCGAACTGAATTTAGTATAGTTTCGCTATCTAATGGCCGAATGGTTCGAAGATCTATTACCTCTGCACTGACGCCCTGCTCTGCCAAGATTTCGGCCGCCCTCAGCGCTTTTCCCACCATGATAGAAAACGCAGTGATTGTTATATCAGAACCCTCTCGCACGATCTTCGCCTTGCCAATTGGGACAGTCCAATCATCTGCGTCAGGAACCTCAAAACTTTCACAGTAAAGTAACTCATTTTCCAGAAACACAGTCGGTGTATTGCTTCTGATTGCTGATTTTAAAAGGCCCTTCGCATCCGCAGCGCTATATGGAGACACTACATTTAGCCCTGGCACGTGAGAGTACCACGCAGCATAACATTGGCTATGTTGTGCACCAACGCGCGCAGCAGCGCCGTTAGGCCCACGGAACACTATTGGCGACTTTATTTGACCACCCGACATGTAGAGGGTCTTCGCAGCTGAATTAATAATGTGATCAATTGCCTGCATCGCAAAATTAAAGGTCATGAACTCAACAATTGGTCTTAGACCAGCCATTGCTGAACCAACGGCAATACCAGCGAATCCGTGTTCCGTTATAGGAGTATCTATCACGCGCTTTTCTCCGAACTCATCCAGCAGCCCTTGAGAGACCTTATAGGCTCCTTGGTAAACCGCAACTTCTTCACCCATAAGGTAAACTAACTCATCCTCTCGCATCTCTTCTGCCATTGCATCGCGAATTGCCTCACGTACGGTTTGCGTTTTAGTGGGGCCGTCCCATTCTATCTCCATATTTAAGCTTGCCTTAGTTCTCGAGGGTGGCAGCGGCGCAGGCTCTGCTTTTTGGTTTTCATCAGAGCTAATTACCGGCGGAGAAATTACTCGTTGATCACCTTCAATTAGTGCAATTACAGAATTCACCGCAACTCCCTCAGTGCCTTCCGTCACTAGAATTTTCTCTACTTTGCCCTCATCCACTGCCTCGACTTCCATTGTCGCTTTATCAGTTTCAATCTCAGCTATGATATCACCAGAGGAGACTTCATCTCCCTCTTTAACGAGCCATTTTGCAAGTGTTCCCTCCGTCATTGTAGGTGAAAGGGCAGGCATCAAAATTTCAATACTCATGACGCCACCACATCCGTATAAAGTTCTGCGGGACTTGGCTCTGGGCTAGACTGGGCATAATCAGCAGACTCAAGTACTCTGGATTTAATTTCCTTGTCTAATTCCTTTAGGTCAGCTTCGTTAGCATGACCCTCTTTAAGCAATAGGGCTTTAAGGTTCTCAATTGGATCGCGCTCCTGGCGCATCTTTTGCACTTCCTCTTTCGAGCGATATTTTGCGGGATCAGACATTGAATGGCCTCGATACCGATACGTATTCATCTCCAATATGTACGGACCTTTTCCAGCCCTTAAGTGCCGAATGGCTAATGCTGCTGCTTTTTGCACTGCAAGTACGTCCATGCCGTCCACAGACTTACCAGGGATCCCATACGCAATCCCCCGTTGGCTCAAATCTGTTTTAGCAGAATGCCGCGCTACGGAAGTCCCCATCCCATATTTGTTATTCTCAACAACGAACAATATTGGGAGCTTCCAAAGCGCCGCCATGTTGAAGGTCTCATAGACTTGCCCTTGGTTTACCGCGCCATCACCAAGGTATGCAGCTGCGATACCTCCGTCACCCGTGTACTTGTGCTTGAGTGCCAGACCTGCGCCAATCGGCACCTGCGCAGCTACAATGCCGTGGCCGCCGTAGAAGCCCTCTTCAACAGAAAACATGTGCATAGAACCGCCCTTGCCCCCAGATAAACCTCCTGCACGACCTGTTAACTCTGCCATGACACCATTTGGATCCATTCCACACGCAAGCATATGCCCATGATCACGGTAAGAAGTAACTCTTGTGTCACCCTTTTCCATCTCTGCTTCAATCCCAACGACAACTGCTTCTTGCCCAATATAAAGGTGACAGAAACCACCGATTAGTCCCATTCCGTATAGCTGACCGGCTTTTTCCTCGAACCGTCGTATGAGAAGCATTTCTTTGTACAAGCGCAAAAGCGCAGCACTATCGTTTTTCTTGGTTTTGGTCGCCATTGAGGCACCTCCATCTAAATCCGAGCGCCTCTTAGATCAGAATGATTTGATCGTAAATATCCTTAAAACGTATACCTGCAATACGATTAGCGCAAATTAACTTGTTTTTAGTTAATTCGCTGATCTGGTAGTATAAATTAGAGCCTCACCTGGCAGCGTTAAGCTCAAAGCATGCAATCTCTCAGTTAGCAAATCCGCATCTAAGGTTTCTGGTTTTAAGCCTGAAATTTGAACTCGTAGCGCAGAGATATCATCCTCTATGCGCCCTAGCTCTTGGGTAAGATATAGCTGTTCTTCCAAAATTTGCGCTCGTGCCAGTACTGAACGAGGTCCATTCATTAAGTGATAGACCCAGTATCCGGTAAACAGGAGAAAAAATGTCATTAGACCAATCGAGCGAAGCATATAAATACCTAAAATATGCAAATTACAGTAAGCAAAAGCATATCAGCCGTAAAGCCCTCTAAAAATCGGATTTTAGCGGGTGAGTCTTAAATACCATACCGCGCTGACGCACCCAGCTCCTCTTCAATGCGAAGTAATTGATTGTATTTTGACATTCTGTCAGACCGGGACAAGGAGCCAGTCTTTATCTGCCCACAATTCGTTGCCACCGCTAAATCTGCTATGGTTGCGTCTTCAGTCTCACCGCTTCTATGCGACATAACAACTCCGAATTGGGCACTTTGAGCCATATGGACCGCATCAAGGGTTTCAGACAACGTCCCGATCTGATTAACCTTGATCAAAATTGCATTTCCACTTGCCTCTGCAATGCCTCGGGAGAGGCGAGCCGTATTAGTAACGAAAAGATCATCGCCAACTAGCTGCACTCCAGAAGCACGTGAAGTTAAAGCATTCCAACCATCCCAATCATCCTCGTCCAGCCCATCCTCAATTGAAACAATGGGATATGCCTTCGTAAGACCAATCAGGTATTCCTGAAGGCCTGAAGACGAGCGAACCACACCTTCCCCAGTCATATGATAGCTGCCATCTCTATAAAATTCCGATGCCGCACAATCTAAAGCTAAGTTGAAATCTTTCCCCGGTTGATATCCTGCAACTTCAATAGCCCGCATGATGAGATCCAAAGCTTCATTAGATGAACCTAAGTTCGGAGCAAAGCCACCTTCATCACCTACATTTGTGTTTAAGCCTTTTGACTTCAACTCTGATGCCAAGGCATGAAAAACCTCAGCGCCAGCGCGCAAAGCCTCACGGAAACTTGGCAAACCATGGGGCCGAATCATAAACTCCTGGAAATCAATCGAATTATCCGCGTGCGCACCGCCGTTGATGATATTCATCATTGGCACCGGCAATACATTCGCCCCAATTCCACCAACATGACGGTAAAGGGGAACTTCGTGATCTAAAGCTGCCGCTTTTGCTACGGCTAAAGAAACTCCGAGAAGTGCATTCGCGCCAAGCTTTGATTTGTTTTCAGTCCCATCGATATCTATCATCGTTTGGTCAATAAGGCGCTGCTCGGCTGCTGGCAGTCCAAGCAACGCTTTCAAGATTGGACCATGAACGTTAGAAACGGCTTGCTCAACACCTTTACCAAGATAGCGATCTGAGCCATCCCGAAGCTCAACAGCCTCATATTTCCCGGTTGAAGCGCCAGAGGGAACGATCGCACGTCCCATTACCCCACTGTCCAGAAAGCAATCTACCTCAACCGTAGGGTTCCCTCGGCTGTCCAGTACTTCACGGGCGTTTAAGTCCACAATGTGAGACATGCATATAGCTCCTAATGTTCGAAAGTGAAAATACCCTTAGCCTAATATGAGTAATAAATTAAAGCGTTACTAAGTCATGGCTGCTTTGTTCAAAATGATGAGTAACAAAAAAATTCAACCTTGCTCTAAGATTTCGCCAATCTGTCAAATGCTTTCAAATCTTTGAGCATCTCTTCTGCATTATCTAATGGCACCTGATTTGGGCCATCGGAAAAAGCTTTAGAGGGATCATCATGTATTTCCATGAAAAGCGCAGCTACGCCCACAGCAATTGCTGCTTTAGCCAAAATAGGCACGAATTCTCTCTGCCCCCCGCTGGTTCCGCCCTCACCTCCAGGTTGTTGGACCGAATGGGTAGCGTCAAACACCACCGGATGGCCAAACTTAGCCATAGTTGGTAGCCCTCTGAAATCAGTTACCAAGGTATTGTAACCAAATGACGTCCCGCGCTCACACGCCATTACATTTGGGTTACCTGTAGAGGCAACCTTTGCAAGGACATGCTCCATGTCCCAAGGCGCAAGGAACTGACCTTTTTTGACATTTACAATTTTACCGGTATTCCCAGCCGCAACTAAAAGATCGGTCTGACGACATAAAAAAGCTGGAATTTGAAGGACATCTACGACTTCAGCAACAACACTGCACTGAGCAGGTTCGTGTACATCAGTGACAACAGCAAGACCTGTTTCTGCTTTTACTTCTTCAAATATTTTTAGCGCCTCATCTAAGCCGACTCCCCGCCTGCTTGAAACAGAAGTGCGGTTAGCTTTATCAAAGGATGATTTATAGATCAGACTGATTCCAATGCGGTCAGCGATTGCCCTAAGCGCAGAAGACATGCGAAGCGCATGATCCCGAGACTCTATTGCACAAGGACCTGCCAAGAGGGCGAACGGCTGGTCATTCCCTATTTCAAAGTCCTGAAGCTTTATGTTCATCACACTAGCCTTGAGTGCTCAAGAGCAGCTGCGATATATGATTTAAAAAGCGGGTGTGGTTTAAGAGGCCTAGATTTAAGCTCTGGATGATACTGCACGCCAATAAACCATGGATGGCCATCAATCTCCACGCTCTCAGGCAGCCCACCATCAACCGAAGCTCCTGAAAAAGTTAGCCCTGCAGATTCCAGCTGATCCAAATAAGCAGGGTTGACCTCATACCGGTGCCTATGACGCTCTGAAATTTTTGTTGAACCATAAATTTGCGAAATATGCGAACCTGGCTTCAGCGCTGCCTCATAGGCACCTAGTCGCATAGTACCGCCTAAGTTACCCTCCTGACCACGAACCTCTATTTGGCCGCCCTCGGCCATCCACTGTTCCAAGAAAAAAACAACTGGATAAGATGTCTCGCCAAATTCTGAAGAGGCCGCACCAGCTATGCCCGCCATGTTACGTGCTGACTCAACAACTGCCATCTGCATTCCAAGACATATCCCAAAAAATGGAACTTGTCGCTCTCTAGCAAATTGAATTGCCTTGATTTTACCCTCAGTGCCACGTTCCCCAAAACCACCGGGCACCAAAACGCCATGAAAACCACTAAGAATGTCGGCTGGATTTTCTTTCTCGAAGCGTTCGGCGCTGATCCACTCTTTCTTAACGCTTACTCCATTAGCGATGCCACCATGCGTTAGCGCCTCTTCAAGAGATTTATAGGAATCCTGGACCTGCATATATTTGCCAACTATGGCAATTCGAATTTCACCCTCTGGGTCACGGATTTGCTCGACGACATTTCGCCAAGGTTCTAAAGCTTGAGCCTTAGCTTCCATGCCAAAATGATCCAGAATTTGAATATCAAGTCCTTCTTGCTGCAATGCTAACGGCACACCATAGATTGTATCGACATCACAAGCCTCAATTACTCTGCCAGGCTTCAAATTACAGAACTGTTCGATCTTGCGCTTTTCTTTTTCTTGCAATGCGACCTCAGTGCGGCACACAATAATTTCAGGCTTGAGGCCATAACCTAGCAATTCTTTCACAGAATGCTGCGTTGGTTTGGTTTTTAGTTCACCCGCCGCATTTATGTATGGCACGAGCGTTAAATGCATCAGAAGACTTTGCTCGGACCCCATTTCATTCATTAGTTGGCGTATGGCCTCCAAAAAAGGCAAACCTTCAATATCCCCCACAGTTCCACCAATTTCGCAAATTAAGAAATCTTCGTCCTCTAAATCTGCTCGTACAAAAGCTTTGATGGCATCAGTAACATGCGGAACCACCTGGATAGTCTTCCCGAGATAGCCACCCGCGCGCTCTCTGTTAAGAATGTCCCAATAAATCTGACCGCTGGTAACATTGTCCGACTTTCTTGCGCTTACGCTAGTAAATCGCTCATAATGACCTAAGTCTAGGTCTGTTTCTGCACCGTCATCAGTGACAAAGACTTCTCCATGCTCTGAGGGGCTCATCGTGCCTGGGTCGATGTTTAAGTAGGGATCAAGCTTGCGAAGTCTTACCTTGAATCCGCGGGCTTGCAACAAAGCTGCTAAAGCCGCCGCAGTCAAACCCTTTCCAAGAGATGAAACAACCCCACCGGTCACAAAAATAATTCGTGTCATGGGACGGACTTAAAGCCACAGCCTTGCATGAAGCACAAGGCCCTATTTATACTTATAATGCGATTTATTCCTCGATAAGGATAGTTTCAGCATCATTTGTTACAACTGGGCGATCCGCAGCAAGTAGAGCATCAAACGAATTTGTCGTAAAAGCAAACATCATCGAAGATAGAAAAAATAACGAAACCAAAATAGTAGTTAAGCGAGTCAAAAGATTTGCTTCCGGCCTACCCGCAAAAAACTGCTGCTGGTTATTACCTCCAGCGAGGCCACCAAGCCCAGAGCTGGACTGCTGAGCTAAAATTACAAGAATAAGCAGAACAACAATGATAGCTTGGAGAATAAAGAAAAAATCTAAAGACATGACGGGCCACTAGGGTCGTGAATCAAAAATTGCAAGGAAATCATGCGGATTTAGAGATGCTCCACCAATCAAACCCCCGTCAATATCGGGCTGACTGAGTAGCTCTCGTGCATTAGACGAGTTCATGGACCCTCCATAAAGGATCCGGATCTGACTATCTTTCGACTTATCGCGAATTGCTGCATGCATTTCCTGTGCCTGCTGGGGCGTCGCGACCTTTCCTGTACCTATTGCCCAAACTGGCTCGTACGCTACAATATACGTGCCAGAGGCAGGGCAGCTATCGTTAACTTGTCTCAGAACCACTTCCTGCGCAAGACCAGATTCTCGTTCGGCAAGGGTCTCTCCGATGCACACTATCGGTATCAAACCCAACGCCTGTGCTGTTTCTGCCTTCGCTTTTATTTCCTCGTCTTTCTCAATTTGGTTTACTCTACGCTCACTGTGTCCAACCAGTACAAATTTAGCACCTAATGCCCCTGCCATTGCGGGGGAAGTTTCACCAGTATGAGCTCCATCCACCCATTTACTACAGCTCTGAATTCCCACTGTTAATGGAGTATTAGCGATAATACCCTGAGATGGATAAAGGAGTAAATCCGGTAGAGCCAATCCTAGAGTCGCCCCCTTAAGACTGCCGCCACTGCCAAACCTTTGCCGAAACACAAGCTCAAAAGATTCCAGCATCTCTAGGCTACCATTCATTTTCCAGTTTCCGATCAACCAAGGCTCTGCTCGATTTGTTATGTTTTCATGCATTTGGCACCCTTTCTCGATCCAATCGGTTGTCAGCCCCGCTTGAGTTCTTTAACGCATCCCATCTTGCCTATGCGCACCTTTTTTAGCAAGGGGCCATCAAACTCGATTCTTACGTGAAAGGTCACGAAAACTCATGTTGATCCGCATTCGCCGCTTAGCAGGCTCTGTTGTTGGCGCAGCCTTTATCTTGCTTCTCGCAATTTCGTTGTTGGGTACAGGTAATTCGGTAAACCCTATGGCGTTCTTTAGAGGAAGCCCGATTGTAATCGAAGTCGGAAACGAGCTTCAGCGCTGGAACACTCTAGATGCACACAACACAGCAGCAAATGCACTAGGCATTTCATCTGACCGTTACCGCGATCTAGGTTATGGCCCTTTAATCACTGCCATGGCTATCGAAGATTCCTGGGACAGTAGCAAGCTCAGCATAAGCCCATCGACTGCAGCAGGCTTTCAGACGGCGGTTCAGCAACAAGTATTCGTAACTCCTGATGTCCTGTCTGATGTGCTTGCGAGGGTAACACCTCTGTATTCTTTGGTAAGCGCACTATCGATAGCCTCGGAGGACTCTACAACATTGCTGCCAAAATTCTTGCAGGACCTCCCAGCTGAGCAAGTTGTCCAAAGATACAATTTTGAATTAATTACGATAAATGCGGATGCTAGCAATGTTCAAGAGCCAGACCCAGCTACCCTTCAAAATTACATTAATGATTACGAGGCGATTTTCAGACGCCCTGCCACATGGGGGATAGAGGCTATCATAGTGGACATACCCGCGCTTACAGCCCAAATTGAGGTAACCGCCGACCAAGTGAGGCAATTCTACGATAGCAACCCAGCAGCCTTCTCCGTTGCTGAGTCTTGGGATTTACCAACAGTTACATTTACCACAGAGCTTGAGGCTAATCTTTTTCAGGCCCAAGTCGACGCAGGAACATTAGTACCAGACGCCATTCAGGCTAGTACCGCAACCGTCACAAACACTGGACTTAGGAAAGCAAGTCGCTTGTCAAATAATGAGCTAGAATTTGTTAGTGTCAATCAACCTGGCTACTTGTCAGAAATTAATGATAATGATGATGGCACTTTTTCATATACTTATTTCGCAAATTACCAGCCCGGTCTTAAACGGACACTTCTGGAGGCTCAGGATGATGCGGAGGCATTATTGAAAGCAGAACTCGCAGGCAGCCAATTGGTAGAAACCACGCAAGCCCTCCAGCGCCAAGCACGACAAGAAGGTATTACGCTGGCTGAGTTGGCTACCTCAAGCGGTTTTGAGTTGAAAACCTATGAAGGGCTTCAAAACGTTACGACCGCTCCTGCTCCTCTAAATGTGCAAGTTCTATTTGATCGTTTGAACGGGGTTCAAGAAACTCGAGCTACACCCTCAAGGGTTACCTTGGTGCCAGGCCAAGCGGAAATGCTCTACACAATAACGGAATTTGAACCAGAGCGCCCTCAAACCTTTGAGGAGGCAGAGGGCCTAGCTAGCCAATTATGGATTCTGGAACAGGGAGTTAAGTTAACTCTCGACCGCGCAAATGCTTTGAAGACCGAATGGCAAGCAGGCGAAGATATCTACGCTAAGCTTACTGAAGAATCAGATCCTTTGGTATCTCTTGCGAGCGTAGATGGCCTATCTCGGCTTCTTCTGAATGAAGCCGATGGCACAAGCGATCTTTTGGCGGGTTTTATTGGTCAACTGCATGGTGCAGCAAAGGCCCGGATTATTGGAATTCCACGAACCCAGTTTGATGCAACCCTTATCGGTGAGAACCCAGATCTTGCGTCGCCATTCACAATGGGTGACGGCGAGATTGTTGTAATTAGTTTGCCATTAAGCGCTGCGATATTAAGAGCAGAAAAAGTTAATGATATATCTGAGCAGACACCTCGAGAGGCTCTCGTAAAGTCGCTTGTTGATAGTACACCATCCGATTTGTTCATCCAGGCATTGATAAATGCTTATCTAAACGACGTCGCAACTGATCGTCCCGCAACGGTCGATGCAGATGCTATAAATGCGCAAAACCTCCAACGGCAACAACAATTAGCCGCGGCAGGCGGCTAAAAGAAAAGTGGAGTTCTTTCCCCCTCAGCCAAAGTTTGAAGCAGCCTATTCGGCGGGTAAAGCGCAGGTGGTTTATCGTCAAATTTTAGCAGACACTCAAACAACAATAAGCGCATTAATGAAGATAGGAGCAGAAGTTCCTTATACTTCCCTATTTGAAAGCGTGGAGGGAGGAGCAAATCTTGGCAGGTACTCGTTTATTGCGCTTGCACCGGACGTACTATGGAAACGCGAGAATAACCAAACATGGATTAATCGCATTGCTCTTCATGACCGGTCCATGTTCGAGTTAGAAGAAGACCAGTCAAAAAACCCGCTCGACAGCCTTGCGGCCCTGCATCACGAGTCCTTCGTCGACATGCCAGATGAGCTACCACCAATGTCAGCCGGATTGGTTGGGTTTTTCTCTTACGATACAGTTCGTCATATTGAACATTTGCCTACTAAAAATCCTGATGTTCTGGCAACTCCCGAAGCGGTGTTCATGCGACCTACAATTACCGCTGTTTTTGATAGGGTAAAAGATTTAGTCACGCTTGTGACGCCAGTTTACCCAAAATCGAACCTGAATTCAGATCAAGCTTATGAGGAGGCAACAAAGCGGATATCAGAGCTGATCGACTTGTTAGAGGGGCCGCTTCCATCTAGCACCGCTGCCAAGATTGACATCGAATTACCAGAAGCAATATCGAATATTCGACCGGAAGACTATATGAGCCTCGTAGCTCGTGCTAAAAAGTACATAGCTGCCGGGGATATTTTTCAAGTTGTACTATCTCAGCGTTTTTCGGTGCCGTATGATTTATCTGCGTTTTCACTTTACCGATCGTTACGTCGCCTAAACCCCTCCCCGTTTCTGTTTTATTTAAATTTTGATGGCTTTTATTTAGTAGGCTCTATTCCAGAAATTCTTGGTCGCTCTCGGCAAGGCGAGGTAACAAGTCGGCCCATTGCCGGGACCCGG
>CAXQZM010000029.1:0-23267 GCA_964228455.1 Alphaproteobacteria bacterium
TCAGACGTGTGCTCTTCCGATCTGAGCTTTCGGTTGCGCAGTTCACCCAATTAGCTGGAGCACTTGAATAATTTTGCTTTACTCACTCTATACGAGAAACGTGCTCACCAAAGTTTAAACTTTTGAATTATAGGTTTTAGCCTGCTCACCGAGTTGCGAGACGAATTCATACAAGCCGATTTGCCGTTCTCGCTTCAAACGCTCAGCAGCTAGAATTGCATCTAACTCATTTTGCGCCTGATTAAGATCGTCATTAATTATAACGTAATCATACTCCGCCCAGTGGCTCATTTCCTCGGCTGACTGAGACATCCGATATTGCACTACATCAAGATCATCTTGGTCTCGGTCCTCTAAGCGCTTCTTGAGAACGTCTGTACTAGGTGGCAAAATAAATACGGATACTAAATCATTATTCATTTGTTGCCGCATTTGCGTTGCGCCTTGCCAATCAATGTCGAATAGGACGTCCTGACCATTATGGAGCTGCTCTTCGACATATTCACGAGGTGTTCCATACGAATTTTTGAATACCGTTGCATATTCTAGAAGCTTTTTGCTGCTTAACAGCTTGTCAAATTCTGACTGAGATATAAAAAAATAGTCCTTGCCGTTTTCCTCGCCCTCTCGGGGCGCTCGGGTAGTCACCGACACTGAGAGACTTATACGTTTATCCTTAGCGAGTAATTGACGGCACAAGGTCGACTTTCCAGCGCCAGAAGGGCTAGATATCACCAACATTAAGCCTCGACGAGATGAGGATGAGAGCTTTGAGTTCATAACCTCTTTCTATAGAGTGACTGCATGTCAAAACAAACTATTCTGATAACTGGCGCGTCCAGCGGTATTGGCGCTGAGCTAGCTCGGCAACACGCCAATAAGGATGCCCACTTAATTATAACTGGCCGAAGCGCTGAGCGTCTAGCAAAAGTAGCGGACGCAGCAGCGGCATTAGGAGCACAGGTAACTGCAAAAACAATTGATGTTGCCGATCGTATGGCTATGGCAACTTGGCTAGCAGAGATAGACAAAGAAAATCCGATTGATCTAGTGTACGCAAATGCCGGTATTGCTGATGGTGTTCGTAGGCGAGCGTATGAGCCGGAGGAGGTATCTCGAGCACTTTTTGATATTAATCTATATGGTGTGATGAACACAATTTACCCTCTCTTACCATGCATGCAATCTAGAGGGCGTGGCCAAATAGCCATCATTTCATCTCTAGCAGGTTATGGGGCCGTTGCATCGACACCTGGCTACTCCGGCTCAAAAGCTGCCGTTCGCATTTGGGGAGAATCTATGCGATTTGGGGTTGAAAGGTTAGGTATTGGGATGACAGTAGTTTGCCCTGGATTTATTAAAACACCAATGACCAATGGAAATCGTTTTCCAATGCCATTTCTATTAAATCTACATCAGGCTGTTAGGGTAATCCGCAAAGGCGTTGCAGCAAATCGCCGACGTGTCGCTTTCCCGTGGCCACTTGCCTGTCTTACTTGGTTTTTGCACGCTCTTCACCCAGCGTGGTCTGAATCTTTACTTCGCAGAACCTTACCAAAAATGTCAGAGGGAACACGCTTAACCGACTGAACCGCCCTTGATAGCCTCAATCACTCTGCAGGAGCGGACTGCCTTGTAAATTTTAATAGTTCACCATGATGAGCGAGTTACCCTTGCTTGGTAAAATACCAGGCCTAATTACTCTCCATGCTGCAAGTTCTTCCTCAAAAGACACGCTACGGTGTGATTTTAATAGTGCTCGCAGCGTTAGTTATCTCGACCGCCGACGTGATTTATAAGATCGGAGCTCAGAATTTATCACTTTGGCAAGTTTTTGCGCTGCGTGGCTTTATCGTTTTACCAGGCCTAGTTCTGCTGATGCACTTCTGGACCCAAACACAGTCTAGATGGTCCCAAATTAAATCATCTTTTTCAACTTGGGCTGGGTTACGTGGCTTTATGTTTGCGCTATCGCTTCTCCTATTCTACGCAGCATTACCGAAGCTATCGCTCTCAACTTTGGGCGCGGCCCATTACACCGCCCCCTTAATTATTGCGATGCTTTCTTCATGGTTTACCGGTGAGCCCGTTGGAAAAACTGGCTGGATAGGTGTAACCCTTGGCTTCATTGGGCTTTTAGCTCTAATTCAACCGGGTTCTGACAGCTTTTCTCCATGGATTTTCCTACCACTACTAGGTGCGCTCGCATACGCAGCAACCCATCTAATTACACGGGCTAAATGTCAAAATATTAGCGCACCAGCTTTGGCATTTTCCCAAAACTTCTTTATGATGATTGCAGGGTTTATAATCACAGCCTTGCTGCTAACCTTCCCAGTCGGCCAAAATCTGCAAGTAGATCAGCCTCAGCTCTTCAGCACCTGGCCAGCACTAGGATGGCAAGGATACCTGGTAATCTCTGGCATGAGCATCCTTACTCTCGCCGCTGGCATAATGATTGCACGCGCTTATCAGGTCGCACCCGCACCTACCGTTGGCGCATTTGAATACTCCTATCTTTTATTTGCAGCGATTTGGGACGCATTTTTTGGTACGCTGCCGAACATGCTGGGCATCATTGGAGCAGCGCTAATAATTTTTGCAGGCCTCATTATTCTTAGAAAAGCCAATCCTTAAGTCGATAATAGCCCATCATAGCCACTAATGCGGGAGTGCGGAGATATCGCATCCCCGGGAAGGCTCTTTGAGGTACTCTGGAGAACACATCATAGCGCTCAGCTGTGCCTTGAACGGCCATTGCAATCGCCCTGCCGGCGATACCAGTCAGCGCTACGCCCTGACCGCTGAACCCTTGCGCGAAGAATGTATGCTCATCTAAACTTCCTAGGTGAGGCATGCGTCCCAGAGTAATACTTACGTATCCTCCCCAAGCATACTGAACCCTTAAATCTGCGAGTTGAGGGAGGTAACGAAGCATGATTTTTGACATTGAGCCAGATATCGACGCAGGTTCCACCCTAGAATAAGAAACTCTTCCTCCCCATAACATCCTATGATCTGCGCTCAGACGATAATAGTTTAACGCAAGCAACCAGTCCGCGGCAGCCGCGCGCGAAGGCATTAACTCGTTTGCCCTCTCTTCACCCATTGGTTCAGTAGCAATGACGTATGTGCCAACTGGCATTTGAAAAGGTCGAATTTTTGGCACAAGACCACCTAGCAAGGCGTTTCCCGCAAAGATTAAATATTGAGCGCTCACGGTCCCCTCATTTGTATTCGCTTCCGGCTTTGGTGAGCTAGTATATGACTGAACTTTTGAGTTTTCGTATATGGTTACGCCTAAGCTTTCACATGCTCTCGCAAGGCCAAGAACATATTTTAGTGGATGAAGATGACCTCCCGTAGGATCGTATCTTCCACCAATGTAGGACCTAGAATCAACGTGGGCATAGACGTCTTTTTTTTCTATGATCTTATAATCATCAAAGTCAAAATCGTTAGCCATTTGCGCGGCCTCTTCGATCATTTGATCATAATGACTTTGCTTAATCGCAGCTTCAAATAAACCATCGCACAGATCACATTCTATAGTGTATTTAGCACAGCGCTCCTTGATCAAGGCCTTGGCTTCAAGAGAAATTTGGAATAAATTTCTGGCGTGTGACTTCCCTACTTTGGTCTCAACTTCCTTCATGTCTTTGGAGAAACCTGTCCAAATTTGTCCGCCATTTCGACCACTTGCACCCCAGCCAACCCTTTCGGACTCTAGCACTACAACTTTATAACCCGCCTCAGCCAAATCGAGTGCAGCAGAGAGACCTGTAAACCCAGCGCCAACAACGATAACATCAGTATTAGTTGAACCACGCAACTTTGGGCGAACAGGAATAGGGCCAGCAGAATCAGCGTAGTAAGATTTCACATGTGACATAGCCCTTGCTTAAGCAGGCCAGATCAGACAGTAAAGCACCATGTCAAAGACTACTTCACAACCAGATCTAGCGACCTGGCTTGCAGATAAACAAATAGATGATGTTGAAGCATTTCTGCCAGATATAGCAGGAATTCCGAGAGGCAAAATCATCCCCGCTGCTCGTTTTCCAGAGATGGTGGCCGGTGATGGTTTGCGCATTAACGAGCAAATGCTAGTTCAAATGGTAAACGGAGCATTTGTTGAAGAAGACTCGGTCACAGACGAACTTGGAAAAGACCTTAGGCTTGTTCCTGACCTATCAACTTTGCGTGTGGTTCCTTGGATGGAGAATCCAACGGCGCAAGTAATATGCGATGCGCACCGAGGTGATGAAATAGCGCCGGAAGCATCACGTACATGTCTAAAGCATGTGTTGGACCTGTATGAGTCTGAGGGCTTAAAACCAGTTATTGCACCAGAACTCGAGTTTTATCTCGTAGAGAATAACGATGATCCCGATACACGTCTAAAACCGGCTGTGGGCCGTTCAGGACGAAGAGATTCTGGCCGTCAATCAATGTCTATTGCTGCCGCTAATGAGTTCGATCCAGTCGTTAACCTAATTTATGATTGGGCCGAAATGCAGGGTCTAGAAATTGATACAGCAAGCCATGAAGCAGGGCCTGGCCAATTAGAAATTAACTTTGACCACGGAGACCCTCTAGCGCTTGCGGATCAAGTTCTAATGTTCAAGCGTACCGTTAAAGAGGCCGCTACAGCACATGGGATGACCGCCACTTTTATGGCTAAGCCAATGGAGGGGAAACCTGGCTCCTCGATGCATATTCACCAATCAATTGAAGACCAAGCCGGTAAAAACCTTTTCTCTGCATCAAATGGAGACGATACGCCTCTTTTCCATTCTTTCATCGCCGGTCTTCAGCGTTATGCTCCAGCGACGATGCCGCTGTTCTGCCCAAATGTTAACTCTTATCGTCGTTTGACTAAATGGTCAGATGCACCGATCAATATTCACTGGGGTTATGACAATAGAACCGTTTCACTGCGAGTGCCACTTTCCTCACCCAAGGGTCGCCGGGTTGAGAATAGAATACCTGGCTCTGACGCAAACCCCTACTTAGCAATTGCAGCAACACTTGCCTGCGGTCTGCTTGGTATCCGCGAGCATCTTGAGCCAAAAGCGCCTCAGGATAAAGCGGCTTACGACCTAGCTCACACACTTCCCAAATCAATGTACGATGCCCTCACCCGGATGCGCCGCACGTCCGAACTCAAGGACGTACTTGGGGAAACTTTATTTGAGGCAGTGCTAATGGTTAAAGAAGCAGAGATGGACGATTACCAAGCAGTAATAAGCCCCTGGGAGCGAGCAAACCTGCTCCTAAACGTTTAAGCTGCCTCCAGATCAAACCAGTCCTCAGGCATCTGCATCAGCGTTTCTTTACCTGCCAACACCATCTTACGAAGAGCAGCAGCCTCGGGCAGCATGCGACGATAGAAAAATTGAGCTGTCATTATCTTGGCCGTGTAGAAGTCCGCTTCGTCAGTTTCCAGCTTAGATTTTGCAACCTTAACGGTCTTTGCCCATAAATAAGCAAGGGCAGTGAGCGCAAAAAGCTTTAAGTAGTCACTCGAGGCAGCACCAGCCTCTTCAGCATCCCTCATACCATGCATTGCAATAAACTGAGTAGTCTCTTGTAGCATAGAGAAACTTTTAGCCAGCTCCGGGATAAACTCCTTAAGGTCAGGATTCATCATCTCTGCCTCGAGAAAATCAGCTACGGGATGGAAAAATGCCTTCAGATAACGCCCAAAGTGAGCACCTAATTTACGACCAACTAAATCCAAAGCTTGGATACCGTTTGTTCCCTCGTAGATCTGTGCAATTTTAGCATCGCGAATCAGCTGTTCACGGCCCCATTCGCGAATATAGCCATGCCCCCCAAGAACCTGCACCGAATCAGAAGCAGACATAAGAGCCGTATCTGTAAAGTACGCTTTCACGATAGGCGTCATCAATTGAACAAGATCATCATTTGCTCTGCGTTCTTCTGCTGTTGCCGCATGAAGAGATTTATCCAGTGCAAGACATACCCAAGTAGATAAGGCTCGGTTACCTTCGGCATGAGCCTTCATTTTCATTAGCATCCGCCTAACATCTGGGTGAACGATAATTGGATCAGCGGATTTTTCGGGAGCCTTCGCGCCGCTTAAGGATCGCATTTGCAGCCGATCTCTAGCGTAACTAACCGCTGCTTGATATGCAGCTTCACCAACACCCAGTCCCTGAACGCCAACACCTAGCCTAGCAGCATTCATCATTACAAACATCGCCTCTAAGCCTTTGTTTGGTTCACCTACTAGGTACCCTTGGGCCTGATCGAAGTTCAAGACTGCAGTTGCGTTTCCGTGAATCCCCATTTTTTCTTCGATGCGGGCGCACATTACACCATTTCGAACGCCTGCATTGCCTTCACTGTCAGGTGTGAATTTGGGAACTAGGAAAAGGGAAATTCCCTTCACTCCTTTTGGTGCATCTGGGAGCTTGCCAAGAACTAAATGAATAATATTTTCAGTTAGATCATGCTCACCTGCAGAGATGAATATCTTTTGACCGGAGATAGCAAAGGATCCGTTGGGAAGCGGCTCAGCTTTGGTTTTGATTAGTCCAAGGTCTGTGCCACAATGGGGTTCAGTAAGGCACATGGTACCAGACCACTTGCCCTCAACCATTTTTGGCAAGTAGGTCTGCTTTAGCTCATCACTGGCATACGACATTATCGCATTCATGGCTCCGGCGGTTAGCCCGGGATACATACCAAATGCCATATTGGTCGAGACGACCATTTCATTAACCATTAAATCAAGAGTGTGAGGAAGACCCTGACCGCCGTGTTCTTGAGGAACAGATAGACCCTGCCAACCTCCTTCACAAAACGTATCATAAGCCTGTTTAAATCCTGGAGGCGTCCGGACAACTCCATTATCCCAGACACAACCAATCTCATCGCCATCACGATTTATTGCGAGCAGTTCATTCTGACAGAATTTTGCGCCCTCCTCTAAAACTGCATCTATAAGATCTGGAGTTGCGTCCTCTAAACCCGGCATTTCATGCAAATTACCCCCATCAAGAAGTTCACGCAAAGCAAATTTCATATCTCGCAGCGGCGCAGTGTAGGGAACCGGGTTTTGATTTTCAGGCATTATAATCTCCTATGGAGCCCCAAATAGCAGTAAAGATCTTAAAGTAAAATGGTGATTTTACCTTAGCGCTGCGGCAGGTTGTCTAAGGCTAAATGAGCCTAAAGAGGCCTTACAGCACTCTCAATCACTTAAATCGCGCGTTTATTTCGATCAGATCTGGATTGAAGCTAACCGGATGAGGAGCAATACATTCTGTACCCCAGCCGTGAACACTTGAAATAGCCCGGGCAGTATCAAGCATCCTCGCGGAAAAAGCCCACTCGTTATCATACCAAGCAACGACTCTCGCTGCTTTTCGGTCTATTTCCTCAGTCAAGCTTAGGTCTACTATAGCGCTGTGCGTCGTACCATTAAAATCTGTTGAGACAAGCGGACGCGCATTAGTTGTGAGCGTGCGCTCCATGCTTGGCAAGTTGGACGCATCTATGAAGCATTGATTGATTGCTTCTTTACTCAAATCCAAGGAGGACTTGAACACAAAGTCTACCATTGAGACGTTGGCCGTTGGTACGCGAACAGCTGAACCCAAAACTTTCCCTCGCAAATTAGGAAGGACCGCACCAAGAGCCTCTGCCGCTCCCGTTTTTGTTGGAACTATTGATTGATACGCCGCCCTCCCTCGACGAGGGTCCTTATGCCGTGAATCAATTATAGTCTGATCGCCCGTCACCGCATGTATGGTCGTCATGTATCCGCTCTCAATACCAAAAGTCTCATCAAGAACTTTAGCGACTGGAGCAAGGCAGTTGGTTGTACACGAGGCATTTGAAATAATGATATCAGACAAGCCAAGAGCTTCATGATTGACACCATAAACAACCGTGCGATCGACGTTCTCTGCTGGAGCAGAAATAAGTACCCGTTTTGCCCCTGAGGCAACATGGGCAAAGGCTTTTTCCCCATCATTGAAAGCACCAGTGCACTCCATAACCAAGTCCACATCATATTTGGACCAATCGATCATAGAGGGGTCGCGTTGATTAATTATCGGGATTACCCGGTCCTTACATCTAATAGTATCGCCGTGGGAATGAACCGGATAGGCAAAATTGCCATGAATGGAATCAAATTCTAGTAGTAAAGCGGTTTGCTCAACTGAACTTGTACTGTTAATCACGACAAGCTCGAGGCCTTCACTTGACCCGGTCAATAACTGCCGCACAACCATTCTGCCAATTCGTCCAAAGCCATTAATCGCAACGCGCATAATACTGTTTTCCTATAGAATTCGATCCTGAATCTGCAAGCAAATGTTCACTTTGAAGAAGTGAACATGTCTGACTTACGTCAAAACTACAACCCTATAAAACGCAAAACTATGTGGGCAGATTAAGTAGTTACACCCATGTTCAAAGGATCAGACACAACAGGCCAAAAATTTCGCTTACGCCGCGTGTAAGGAATTGAACTCATGTTAGGATTCACCCTACCCTCTGTTGCGCAGAAGATCACATCTTTCGATATGCTTGCAAACGGAGAGTAGAAATGAAACAGCGACTTCACAACAATAAGTTGTTTAGAACTCAAATTTACACCCATCTGGGTGAATGCTTCAGGGTGGTATACCTGCGTTCGAAGATCATTAATCAAGACATCGATACCTTTATCTAACTTCAAACGAACCAGAGTACCCAAAGGCTCAGCCCCTTTGCCCAAATGTTGAGTTAAACCGCCTCTTATTCTCACAATCTTAGCTGACACATCAATAGGACTTCCGGAAGCCAGCTCCGATTTACCGCCTAGTCTAAGCCTTAGGCTTGAACCCTCTCCCGCTTGACGACAGCTCTCCACAGCCATCGGGTCCCAGATTATGCCAAGGGCTACGTCTTGAAGACCCTGATCTAAAAGCGCCTGAAGCACAAATGTCGAATCCCCTGGTGCGCCAGCCCCCGAGTTGTCCGACATATCTGCAAGAGTTACGGGGTAAGAACTAGTTAGCGCAAATTGATCAAGCGCCGCAGTTAAATCCGGATATGATTGGTAAAGCTTTCCTCGAAGACCGTAGAACTCCTGGCCGAGTGCAAGAGCTGTGTTATCAGCTAGCTCTTGATCGTTGTCAGTTACTACAAGCATACGCGCGCCAACCTCTGGTAAATCCGCCCAGGGAAAGCCATGCCCAAGCGATACAGAAAGAATCTTAGGCTCTGCCTCAACTTCCTTCATGCGCTCAACAAACTCCGCCATGGCGCCAATTTTAGTGAGGTATAAGTCGACCATGTGACAGTCAAATAGCCCCATTGTTGGCTTTAATCTCCCCTCAAACGTTTGAACTGCCAGTGACCAAAGCTCCCGTGCTCGATCCCCAACATCATCATGAGGATACTCCTTCATCGTAATGAGCAGATCAGATGCATCCAATAGTTCAGGGTTAATGTGGCAATGAAGATCTAAAGCAACACCAATAATTGTGCTCGGACATAGCGCGCGGCAGCGCGCTACGAGATCTGCTTCACAATCGTCATATCCCTCTGCAACCATTGCTCCGTGAAGTTGCAGCAGAATCATGGATGGTTGATCTGCCGCCTCTAGGTCTTGCAGTATGTGATCTCTGAGGCTCTCATAGACTGACCTTGGAGTTAAACCCGCAGGCTCAGCAATAGCGGTTAAACTCTCAGTTACGCGCCACCCCAGCTCCTCGGCATTATTGCGCCAAACATGCAAGGACTCAGTCATGAGCGTGGCAGGCTCCTGGCAAGCCGTACCTTCACGATAATAATAGTCTTTATACGCCTGCAAACCGGTTGGCATAGGCGCAAAAGTATTCGTCTCAGTAGATAGGCAAGCTATGAAAACATGCATATTTAATAACTAAATAATGTTTAATTATTTTCTCACCTAAACGCGCCATCTCCAAAATAATTGAGGTAACGCCTCCCAACGCGAATTTAAGTCAATTTCTCAAAGGCTTGTTTGTCTCTAGCATGTGCGTAATGCGATCCTGAGTTTTGGTCTTCTTAGCCAACGTCAAGAATGCTTTCCGCTCTAGATCTAACAAGTCTTGCTCCGTAACCTCATCAACCACATCAGTCTCACCCCCCGTAAGAATATTGGCTAGATGCCCTGCCAACTCAACGTCGTAATCTGTAGCAAAGCCCTTGGCGTGAAAGTCCATAACTGCCATCTCAAGAGCAGCTCGCCCAGAGGCGCCTGGAAGCCTGAAGACGTCTGGCTCCGGAGGCTCATATCCTTCAACCATTCCTAGTGCGCGGGCCTTAGCATCGGCAAGTAACCGGGACCTATTAAAGGTAATACCACTTTTTTCATTTAGTATCATCATCTCCTTTGCCTCTTGGGCTGAGGTAGCAACCTTCGCAGTTGAGATGTACTCAAATGCTTTTGCCACTGAAGGCATTGGACCTTTAGGCATTCTTGATGATGTATAATGTCGGCGGATCATCTCTTTGCAGCCCCCCCAACCAGGTATGACGCCCACACCTGCCTCAACCAAACCCGTGTATGTCTCAGCGGATGCCTGAACTGCATCAGCATGAAGACAAACTTCGCAGCCTCCTCCAAATGCGTAACCAAATGGAGCTGCAACAACTGGGAACTTCGCAAAGCGCAGCGCCATATAGGCGTCTTGACCCTCTTTCATCATACTTTCCATTACGGGCCACATGGCCATGTTTATGGCAAAAATTACTAACCCAAGATTAGCGCCTACCGAGAAATTTGCGCCATCGTTGTAGATAACAAGCGCTTTGTACTGTTCCTCTTTCTCGATAAGTTTAACAGTCTGCTTTATGAGAACCATTATGTCATTATCAAGGGCATTAGCTTTAGACGTAAATTCAAACGCGAGACACCCATCACCTAGGTCCCATAGAGCAGCTGACGCATTCTTTTTCACGGGGTTAGAAACACGCTTGATTTCGTCCAGAAGAATTACTCCGTCAGGAACTGTAACATCCGCGTGTACTCCCTCGAAAGACATGATTTGCCGGCGCCCTGAAGCGCTATTAACGGAATACATGCTGCCGGCTACTTGAGCCTTAGAAAGGAGTGCAGGAACAGATCTTCCTTCTGCTTGCAGCCTTTCAACAAACCAGTCTACGCCCATGCTATCTAAAAGTTTAAATGGGCCGTCTTTCCATGCATATCCCCACTCCATAGCTTCATCTATCGACTGAGTAGAATATGCTATCTGATCAGCTAGCTCTGCAGCATAACATATAACGCCAGAGAAAACCTCCCAAGCATATGCTGAGCCTTCATCGCCCGCTTCTATAAGTTCTCGCGGACCTTTTCTACCAGCAGAGATAGAGCTCATAGAAGCCTGCACTGATGGACTGTACTCTCCGGTTCTCAAGCTTTTGGATAACTTTGTGCGCTTCCCGTTTGGGGATTTCTCCATCAGGTAAAATCCACCCTTACCCTTTCGCCCAGTATACCCAGCCTCAATCATTTCCTCAATCATGGGGGCAGAGCCAATATTTAAATATGGGTCATCAGATGGCAATGTTGCTCGCATCGACTTGTCGATAAGCGGGATAAGATCCAAACCTACCAAATCCATGAGCGCAAACACCCCTGTCTTGGGAATGCCGAACGGCTTGCCATTGATGGCGTCAGCCTCCTCAACCGTTAAACCACGATCAAACGCAGCGCGGATAGCCTTACCAGTCCAGAACTGGCCTATCCGGTTTGCAATAAATGCTGGAGAATCTTTGCATTCCACAACACCCTTGCCGAGCACCTGATCACAAAAACTGCGCAACTTCTCAACCACCTCAGATTGGGTGTTTGGACCCTTCACAAGCTCAAGAAGGCGCATGTAACGCGGCGGGTTGAAGAAATGTGTTATTGCAAACCGAGACTTTAGTGCCTCATCCATTTTGTCTGTTAATAACTTTAGAGGTATTGTGGATGTATTGGACGTCAATATTGTGTTGCTTCCAAGCTCAGCTTGAAGGCGCTTATAGAGATCCTGCTTGATGGCAAGGTTTTCAATGATCACCTCAACTACCCAGTCACAATCTTTGAGAAGGTTTAGATCGTCATCCAAATTCCCTGTCAGAATTTTCTTTGCATTCTTCTTGTGCATAAAGGGAGCCGGAGACTGCTTAAGAGCCCTCTTTAATGCACTATCGGATACATTAGTCCCATCTGGTGCCTTCATATCAAGGAGAACCACATCGAGACCTGCATTGGCGCAATGAGCAGCAATGCCCATACCCATTACACCAGAGCCTAAAACACCGATCTTTTTGAACATTTTAGACAGCCTCTAGGACGGTTGCTATACCCTGCCCGCCACCGATGCACTGGGTTGATAAAGCATATTTCTTTCCTTCACGCTTCAGCAAACTTGCAGCTTTTCCAGTTATTCGAGCGCCAGTTGCTCCTAATGGATGGCCAAGGGCGATAGCACCGCCGTCAATATTTACCTTTGCAGGGTCAATGGAAAGATCTGAGATACAAGCTAACGCCTGACTAGCGAAAGCCTCATTTATCTCTACAACATCAATATCATCTATTGTCAGGCCAGCCCTTTGAAGGGCTTTTTGAGAAGATCGGATTGGCCCAAGGCCCATCACAGTGGGGTCACACCCCGAAATTGCAATAGATTTAATTCCAGCTAAAACATCCAAATTGTTGCGCGCCGCATATTCTGATGAGCATATCAAGGTGGCGGCAGCGCCATCTGTTAGTGGAGATGAAGTCCCAGCGGTTACTGTTCCGTCTTTTGAAAATGCTGGCTTCAACCCAGCAAGTCCTTCCACCGTGGTATCAGCGCGAATGGTACCGTCTTGATCGACCAATCCCGCTTTAGTTTCGACACCCACAATTTCACCAGCTAATCGACCTGCAGCTTGAGCCGCGGCGGCCTTTGCATGTGACTCAACGGCGAGAGCTTCCTGTGATTCACGTGCAATTTGATATCTCTGTGCGACATTTTCTGCAGTTTCACCCATGCCCATATAAGCACCTGGCGTTGTTGCATATAGACTAGGATTAGGCATTGGATTGAACCCACCCATAGGAATTCTAGACATAGTCTCCACACCCGCTGCAATATAGGCCTCACCTGCCCCCATTTTGATCATACCTGCTGCATTGTGAATGGATTGCATCGAAGAACCACAAAAACGATTTATAGTTACGCCTCCCACGGACTGCGGCAAGCCCGCCATCAGCACTACGAGACGGGCCATATTGAAGCCTTGCTCACCTTCAGGAAACGAATTCCCCAAGATCAAGTCCTCAATAGTTTCTGGGTCAATACCTGCTCGGTCCACTACCGCTTTAACTGCCGTGGCAGCTAACTCGTCTCCGCGAACCCGCGACAGAGCCCCCTTGTGTGCAAAGTGGAAAGGCGTGCGGGCATAGCCAGCAATAACGACATCAGCCATAATGAGTTCCTTAAGAGTTGTTAGATGCCCACGCAGAACGCAGGTCCTTTTTCAGTATTTTCCCAACTGGTGACTTGGGTAACTCCGCCATGAATTCAATCACTTTAGGAGTTTGGTAGCCAGTTAAATTAGCTCGCAAATAGGTTCGTGCTTCATCGGCGGTGAGAGTTGCACCGGGATGTAAAACCACAGCGGCATTGACTTGTTCGCCTGAGCGAGCGTCTGGCACTCCATAAACAGCACATTCAAGCACAGCCTCATGCTCATTAAGAAGCTCTTCAACGTCTCTGGGATAAACATTGAAACCGGATACAATTATCATGTCCTTCAATCGGTCAACAATGAAGAAGAAACCGTCCTCGTCCATTATGCCAATATCTCCAGTGTGGAAACGGCCGTCCTTTAGTATTTCAGCATTGACCTCAGGTCTTTGCCAGTATCCCTGCATAATTTGCGGCCCTGAAATACAAACCTCTCCACGTTCACCTGGAGCTACAAGTTTTCCCGTTTCTGGGTCTATAATTTCCACCACTGTCATTGGTGCTGGCAATCCTATCGTCCCAACACCACTTTCATGCATAACCGTGGGGCGGTCAGTAGGGTTCAATACTGCTATTGGCGCAGTTTCAGATAACCCATACCCTTCCACCAAGGTGGTGTGGCCGCGTGTTGATTTTTTAAACTCCGATGCTGTGGCAGCTGGAAGTGCAGCACCACCGGAAATTGCATACTTCAATTTACCAAAGTCAATTTTGCCCGAAAGCACATCTGGGTTGGAGTTTATTGAAGTGTAAAGTGTGGGCACTCCTGCAAAAAACGTAACCTCGCGCTTTTCAATCATCCTTGGTATTGCTGCAACGAGCTTATCTCGATCTGAATGAGTGGCCATAATTACCTTTCCACCCATCATTAAGACGAAATTCAAGCAACAGGTCATGGCAAAAATATGATAAAATGGCAGAATCGCCAGCATCGAGGCCACGTCTCGATCTGCGTCGCTCATCTCCCACCATTCCATCACCTGCTGACAGTTTTGATACAAATTAGCATGTGTGAGGGTGGCCGCCTTCGGTAAGCCCGTAGTCCCACCCGTAAATTGCAGAGCCGCAATATCGCCAGGTTCTACTTCCACCACCTTAAAACCACTTGTAGCTGAATCAATTAAAGTTTGGAGGCTAATTGTATCAGAGTTATAAGATGGTCGCGCTACATTCTTTCGGCCGAGAGTTTTCAACAGGAATGCCGAAACAGGGGGCAGCACATCAGCGAACGGACATACTACGACCTTTTTTAAGTCGGACCCGGTCATTACTTGCGCGACAGTTCTGTATACCGAGGCGCTATCAAGCGTCACCATGATTTCAACTGACACAGAATTAACCAACTGTATGGCAATATCCCTTGGATATAATGGATTGAAGTTTACTACAACACCACCAGCCTTAGCCACCGCATAATAAAATATAGGATAAAACGGACAATTAGGCAGAAATAGCCCAACATGCGTGCCCTTAGTGACGCCTTGCGCCTGCAAGCCAGCCGCAACCTGATCTACAAGCTGCCCTAGTTCTTCATAGCTGTACCTAACCTGACTTTTAAATCCTCGAACGGGGTCAGGAAATTCAAGTGCAGTTTTTTTTCCAAAAGACGTCACTGCATCGGCAAGCAAGTCGTTTAATGTTCCTTCTTTGAGGTCGGTCTCCCAAGACAATCCCTCGGGATAAGAGGCCTCCCAAGGATAAGGACGGTTAAGACCCTCAGTAGCATCTAACATGATAAAACCTCCATTGAAAAATATTCAACTTGCATGGTGAAATGACAATTTTACCATTAAAGTCAATAATAGTTTTCTCCTAAACGCTTGCGTTTATGGTGCCTTCAGGGCACGGAGTATACACGCATGGTTACGCAGCCAAAACCCTTATTTGGATCAAAACGGAAAGACTTAGAGGGGCAAGTCTTACAGCAAACGGGCCTCTTTGATCGCCTAATTGACCCTCTAGTGCAAATCACAGGTCGGACAGGCAAGATAAAGTGGGCAAATAAAGCCGCGCATGAATTGCTTGGCCCAAATATAATCGGTCGCCGTTTCAACCAAGTTTTTATATCAAATGAATTAGCACCAGCACTTCAAAGGCTGAAAAAACAGGAGGGGAGAGAATTTGAGCAAATCCTACGGCCTAAAAACCTAGCAGGTCGCGAGTTTCGCGTCCGGCTGGTACGTCTAGAGAAAAAGACCATTTATGGGGCAAAAATTTTGCTCTCTATATCAGATGTAACGGAATTGATGCGGCTTCAAACCCAACGTTCTGATTTTATTGCAAATGCAAGTCATGAGCTAAAGACGCCCATCGCGGCTCTATCAGGCTTTATCGAGACACTCGAGCATGACGCCGAAGCTTTACCAGTATTTCTCCCATCTATGTTAAAAGAAACAAAAAGAATGCGAGAGTTAATAAGCAGTCTGTTAGATTTAACTAAAACAGAAATGCAAGCTAGCAAGCCACCGGACACGTTCATCGATTTGATGCCGATAATTGCTCAAAGTATTGAGAGTATGAGCTTCGAGCTGACACAACGCAAGCAAGAGGTTTATATTGAGCCTTTTGATCGCCTTTGTTTCGTCCGTGCCGATCAAGAAGCAATTAGTACAGTGTTTACCAATTTGCTTCACAACGCAGCGAAATACTCGCCGAATGGAAGCACAATTCGCATCGTCCCTCGCTTTGAGAGTAATCATTTATTGATAGCAGTAGAAGATGAAGGCATTGGTATCTCTGCTAAGCATATACCCCGACTTACTGAACGTTTTTACCGTGCAGAAGGTAGTCGGGCTTCAGAAAAGGGAGGAACCGGCCTAGGTCTTGCTATTGTGAAACACATACTCATTCGCCACAATGCTCACTTAACCATTAAATCAAAGGTCGGGAAAGGATCAAGTTTTACGGTAGTTTTCCCGTGTAGAAACTCTGCATTATAAGTTTTCCACAAAATACCCAAACACGTAACACACCTGTAATAAAAGCTAAATAAATGTGACGTCGCGCTCAGAATACTGCGCGTTAAACAAAACAAAAAGGGCGTCTCTAATGACTAGACTTATCACTCTCACGGCTTCTGCAGCGCTAATTTCTGGTGTTGCTTCTGCGCAAGAGCGCACCGGAACAACCATTTATATGGTTGGATCTTCCACAGTATTTCCTTTCTCTGAATATGTCATGGACAAATTCGCGTCAGAAACTGGCTACGACCGTCCAACAAACTTCTCCACTGGAACCGGTGGTGGAAACAAAATTTTCTGCAAGGGCATCGGTGCGGAACATCCAGACCTATCAGGTGCATCGTCAAGATGGAACGAGAAGCGTTTTGTTCAGTGCGACGCCGGCGGAATTCCAAGACAAGAAGATGGTGGATACACTGAAATGAATATTGGCTTCGACGGCATTACACTATTTAACTCAGTCGATGAAGCGCCTCTCGAGTTTGACCGTGCAGGTTTGGCTTTGGCATTAACAACCGTAGACGCGTCTGAATGTGGCTACGAAGGGGAAGTACCTAACATTACAGTTTTAGGTCCACCAGAATCATCTGGGACTCGTGCGGCTTTCGCTGAGCTAGTAATTGAGGCGGGCTTTGAAGAGGCTGGTTGCCCAGAAGAAATAGTTGACTCTTTCGCTGACGTTTTTGATGTTGGGGGTGCTTACATTGAGGGTGGAGAGAACGATTCTGCTATGGTTGACGAAGTGGCAGAAACAGCTGGCCTAATTGGTATTGCTGGTTATTCATTCTTGTCTAACAACCTCGATCAAATCCAAGGCGCAGTTGTTGAAGGTGTTAGCCCAACATTCGAGAATATTGCGAGTGGCGACTACCCAGTCTCTCGTCGTCTTTGGTTCTATGTCAAAAACGCTCACCTGGACGTAATTCCTGGCCTTCGTGATTTCGTTAACTTCTACATGGAAGATCGGTTTATTGGTGATGAAGGCGAACTCATTTCCGTTGGTCTAATACCCCTCCCAGCGTCAGAGCGCGCAGCTGAACAAGCACAAGCTGCGTCTCTGTAGACATAAGCTTTAACCTCAAAGGCCGGCCCAAATAAATTGTGCCGGCCTTTTTTGAATTTAGGTTAGTTTTGCACCGGTCAACTCTCTCGAATGGCTTGTTTTTTGAAGGCTAAGTTGCGATGGAAAGCTCAACTTAAAATACACATTTAAGGCTTCGCTTATCGTGACACTTCTTTTTCAAATCCTTCTGTTAGCAGTTGTTGTTGCGGTGTTTACTGTGGGGCCATATTTGGTCTCGACCAAACTTGCTATCGCGCGCGGCAAATCTATTCAGGGTATGAGTGGCCGAAATGCCCTTGGTTTAACATCTGAACCCCGATTCTACGGCTTATTGTCGATATTCGTAGCTGTTTTGCCAGCTGTATTAATTGCTCTAGTGGGTTTGGGCGTTTATGTCCCTCAGCAAGAAAAATCGGTTACTGAAGATGTAATTACTAAACGCCTACAGACGCAAATAGGCGAAAATGCTTTTGGGTTTGATCCAAACATCACTTTTCAAGAGTTTCTTGATTTGCCGTCAGCTCAGCTGGGCTTCTTTGGCAGCACTCCTCAAAATCAACTTAACGCTACCCTGCAAGTTGCAGATGACTGCGTTTCTCAAGCCGCCAAGGTCATGGCAAATAATTGGCCACTAGAGCTTGCGCCACCATGCTTAGAAGACGGATTTGCACTCAATTTTTTTGATGGATTAGTTGAGGCCCGGCTCATTGCGGAGGATCGCATAATTAATCGCACTTACCTCGCTATTATCCTGGCTGCAATTATTGGATTTATCTGCTCTAGCCTTGTATCTGTACCTCGATTTCGGGCTCGTGAAATACAAGAAAAGACAACCTTGGTCTTATTAGGCTCTGCCTCTCTAGTTGCCATCGCAGCGATGGTTGCCTTAATCCTTACATTGCTAGGCAACACATTAGGTTTTGTGCGGTTTGGGCAAACCTATGACTACGGCGGACCACTGAGGTTGCCGGACTGGGCACAGCGTGCCTACGCAAATATTGATATGAGCGAAGTCAACCGTTGGTCTGCAAAAGTCGAACCTTCAGATTTCATTGACTTTGATGCCGCCAATAGCATTATCCTGAACGGCCACTTAGTCATTGAGGAAACTATTGGTATTGATGATTTTGGTGAAGAATTTGTCCAAAGCTCCAGGGAAAAATGGCAAGTTATGCTAAATGATTCGCCGTTCAATCTTGGTCTCACCTCTGACCAACTAAAGTTTCTTGAAAGCGTTAAGCGGAGAGGGGGTCGGCTGCAGGAGGAAGATATCCGTCGCCTTTTGCCATTTGCGAGTGAGTTGATCGAGCCCTTGCTGCACAATGATGATTATGAAAGAGCACTGGAGATTGCCAAAACAAACTTAGCGGCTGCTACCAATGAAGCTCGAGCCAAATACCAGGAGTTCATAAAGAGACAGATCGACGAAAAAGGTCTGGAAGGAAATGCCAATACTTTGTCAGGCGCCTACCTGAATATTTACGGTCACAGTAATGAGATCGGGAGTTTAAACAAAGAATTAGTATTAAACGAGATGGAGCAAAGGGTTTCCGAGAGCGATGAAGCATTTGCTAGGCGAAAACGTGCCCGAGAAAACTTAATTGATGAGGAAATAGCTCGCGCCCAGCGCAAATACGCCCGCGAGCAAAACCGACGTGCGTTCGTTTACTTTCAAGACCTGTCGGACTCCCAGCGTCGCTGGCACTGGTTGCGCGACTTTTTCAGCTGGGACTATAAGCCCGGTGCTGCCAATAGCGCTGAAGAGCCAAGCCATCGGTTCGGAGTGTTAGCAATCTTTTATGGCACGTTTGCAATTGGATTGATTTCGCTAATTGTGGCGGTTCCACTTGGCTTGCTTGCTGCAATATATGTTAGTCAGTTTTCGAGCAGACGGTTTAGAGCAATCGCCAAACCAACACTCGAAATCTTAGCAGGTATTCCGACTATTGTTTATGGCTACTTTGCATTGCTAGCAGTTGCACCATTTGTTCAATCTGGCTTTATGTTCTTTGAACAGCACTCAGTTCAATGGATCCGAGATATTTACAACTGGCTCCCATTGGAAACACCAGCTCGGCGCATGGCTCTAGTTGCCGGCATGGTCATGGGTTTTATGCTGATACCATTTATCTCATCTACAACTGAAGATGCGCTTGCCTCGGTGCCGAAGGGAATGACAGATGGAGCGTTGGCTCTTGGATCTACAAAGTCAGAATCGCTTTTCCGAGTTCAATTTTTTGCTGCACTACCAGGCATCGTTGGCGGAATGCTTCTTGCGATATCCAGATCAATTGGTGAAACTATGATTGTATTTGTTGCAGCCGGTGCCACGCCAAATGCAATCTTAACACTTAACCCTTTAGCCCAGCAAACTACCGCAACAGTAATCATCGCTAACAGATTTGGTGGCGCAGAAGACTCAGAAGGCACTGGTGTAGTTTACCTAGCTTTTACAATTGGTTTTGTGCTGTTGATGCTGACGCTAGTTCTTAATTTGGCAGCTATCTACGTTGTGCGCAGATTCCGAGCCAGGTATGAATAGAGTGGTGATACGATGAGTAACTTTGGGGCTTTGAAATTAAGTAAGCGCTCTGCCCGGGTGGCGCGACGGAGATCAGTTGACCGCCTTCTTGCAATCGTATCAGGATCTGTACTCGGTTTTGTGGCACTTATTCTAGTCGCTTTATTTTGGGATGTAATCGACGGAGCGAAAATGGGCTGGAAACGAGCTGAAATTACCGTTGAGATCTCCTATCCAGACGAGCCGGTCTTGTACAACTCTGGGCCAACTTTTGTAACCGAGAGCGCTGGACTTTTGCGACCTCGCGAAGTTCGCGTTGAAAGCCGTCGAATTATTAGAGACGCACTAATTGGCAATCGAAATGTATATGACCCACAGATCGTTTTATCTATCGAGGAGTTAACCGGCGTTAAGCAGTCAGATTTTAATTCACGCTCGGTTGGTTTACCTCCTGTGGCAGCGACCTACGAGGGCCAGATTGGCCAATTATTTATTGATCCTGGACCATACTTTAAAGCACGCTTTGAAGCTAACCCCAGTCTTGCGGGCACCACCAAGCCATACTCGCTTGCATTCTCAACCGATGCTGATTCCTACTTACGAGGCTTCCGCTCAATTCTTGTCGATGGCTCAGGCAAAATTCCCGGATCTCGCCTGTCCCCTTTCCAACGCCTAGTTTTGGATCGTTTAATCGAGCGCAATAATGTTCGTAAAGTTTGGAACTGGTCATTCTTGAGTAACGCATATCCGCAGAGTCAGCGCGTACTTTCAGGAATAGGTCCAGCGATACAAGCTTCATTGCTAATGATGCTGATTGTAATTCTCGTTTCACTACCCGTTGGTGTGGGCTCAGGTATTTTCCTGGAGTTCTTCGCGCCGCGCAGAGGCTTTTGGGGATGGTTAACATCTATCATTGAGATAAATATTAATAATCTTGCGTCGGTCCCATCAATCGTTTTTGGTTTGATGGGGTTGGCCATTTTTGTGCAAGCATGGGGGCCAATCTTTATTTTTGACACAGGGTTGGCAACGCCAATTGTAGGCGGACTGATTTTAAGTCTTATGACGCTACCTACCATTGTTGTTACTTCAAGAGCTGCACTTTTGGCCGTTCCTCCGTCATTCCAGCAAGCAGCTTATGGAATAGGCGCTTCTAAAATGCAGACAATTTTTAGGTTTGTTCTGCCATATGCGTTCCCTGGTATCCTTACGGGAGTAATAATTGGTCTGGCTCAAGCAATTGGTGAGACTGCGCCTCTTGTAGTTATAGGAATGGTAGCCGCGGAAGTCACCATGTGCCGTGAAGGTTTACTTTGCCTGGAAGATCAGACACCCGCGCTCCCCACAGCAATTTCGTACTTTAGAAGATTTATGGATGGGGATCAGCAAATGGTCTCTAGATCATATATGACTATAATAGTCCTACTCAGTATTGTTCTCTCAATGAATGCGTTAGCATCAAACATACGCGGCCGTGTAGCCCGATCAAGACAAGGTTGAAACATGACAGAAACTACAAACATCCAATGCCGCAACGTTAATGTCTTCTACGGGGAAAGTGATGCTCTCCGCAATGTGAATATGACACTGAAAGACAAGGCGGTTACTGCATTTATTGGACCATCAGGTTGCGGGAAATCTACCCTACTGCGTTGCTTTAACCGCATGAATGACCTTATTGATATCGCAAAAGTAACTGGCGAAATAATTATTGACGGCCAGAATTTGAATAGCCCTGAAACCGATGTAGTTGAGCTTCGCCAGCGCGTTGGGATGGTCTTCCAAAAGCCTAATCCTTTCCCTAAATCTATTTTCGAAAACGTGGCATATGGCCCAAGAATACATGGCTTATGCCGAAACAGAACCGAACTTCATGACCGCGTTGAGGAGGCTCTGACCCGCGCAGGCCTTTGGAAAGAAGTATCGGATCGTCTGCGTGAGCCCGGTCTTGGGTTGTCCGGCGGTCAGCAACAACGGCTTTGTATTGCGCGCGCTATCGCAACAGAACCCGAGGTTCTTCTCATGGATGAACCGTGCTCGGCTCTTGATCCCATAGCTACAACAATCATTGAAGACCTGATCGGTGAGTTAGCCAAAAGCTATACCATTATTATGGTAACTCACTCCATGGCCCAAGCGCAGCGGGTATCTGAGGATACGGCCTTCTTTTACAAAGGCGACTTAATCGAAATAGCGCCTACTAAAGAACTTTTCAGAAATCCTAAACAGGCTTACACCAAGCAATACTTGAGCGGTAGTTTTGGTTAAATGCTGAGGTTTACATGACCGTGAAAAAGAAACTCACACCTGCCAGAGTACTAGTAGTTGAAGATCAAGACGCGCTTCAAACTTTGCTTGCCTATAATTTGGAATCTGCCGGGTACGATGTAACAATTATTGGTGATGGAGAAGAGGCGCTAGACGACGCAAGAGCTGATCCCCCTGAGGCTATACTTCTAGACTGGAATCTGCCTGGACTATCTGGCCTCCAAGTTTGTAGAGCAATTCGCAAGGACCGTGCCCTGCGACAAACACCAGTCATTATGGTTACCGCCCGAAACGCTGAGGCTGATGTGATCCAAGCTCTGGAAGCAGGCGCCGACGATTATATCACTAAGCCTTTCTCTGTACTGCAGCTCATTGCGCGGCTGAAGGCTGTTATGCGGCGTGCATATCCCGACATTGTCGGTGATGGCATAGACATTGGAGACCTCTCTTACGATCCAAAAGCTGTTCTGGCTTTTCATAAAGACAGAAAACTCAAACTCTCACCGACAGAGTTTCGCTTACTCGGAAGGCTGATGGCTAAAGCAGGAAAAGTTCAAAGCCGTGAAGTCCTACTTGATCGTGTTTGGGGATCAGAGACCGAGGCTGACACACGAACAGTGGACGTCCACATAAGACGTCTTCGAAAACAGCTCACGAAAAAGAGTGAAGTTGATCCCATTCGAACAGTCAGGGGAGAAGGCTATCTGATCGATCTAATTCCCAAGTAGCGATTTTACTGACTTGTGTAACTCTGGAGTAGCTGCGGCAATTACCTTTCCATTGCTGTTAATACTTAAGGGCGCACCTGACCAATCAGTCATTACACCACCAGCTTCTTCTACAATCAAGCTAGGTGCCATGTAATCATATGGCTGCAGGCACGCCTCAACAACTAAATCTACCCGTCCTCGGGCAATAGAACAAAAGCCAAATGCATCTAGTCCATAACGCACAGAAGA
>CAXQZM010000030.1:0-6433 GCA_964228455.1 Alphaproteobacteria bacterium
TCCATATTACCCACCGCCCAGCTTCAGAGAATGCAGCAAATCGGGTAAATGTAGTTTCTTTTGCTGCTGGTTTTCAGTTTTGGGATCAGCATCAGCCTATCTTACGCGTTGGTGATGAACAGTTTCGAATGAATACGGAAAATGAGACAGCATGGTCTTTTCCAGAGGACGACGCCGCGTTAACCCGAGCTCTGCGTGATGGCTCGAGCTTGGTAATAGAATCTAAGTCGTGGAGAGGCACAGAGATACGTGATACTTTTTCATTGCGTGGAATTACCGCCATGCACAACCAAATCTCTGAAGAGTGCGGCGTCGATCCACTTTAAGCTCACCGGGTTAAATTTAAACCGTCGCCTCATCCAAAGATCACTTCTGTATTTCAAGGCACACCATCTAGCCTAGGTGCATACAAGACCCGTTATAATGAATAGAGGTACCTAAACAAAAACCCTTGGATCAGCCCTCTAAGACCCTGCGAAGCATATCGACATCCTCTGCAAACATCGCATCTGATCCACGGAGCTCCTCGACTTTACGAATAGCGTGCATCACCGTGGTATGGTCTCTACCTCCAAATCGGCGACCTATCTCCGGCAAAGAACGTGAGGTGAGCTGTTTCGATAAATACATGGCAACTTGACGCGGGCGAGCGACCGAACGCGCCCTCCTCGCCGAATGCATCTCTGCTGGTGGTATTGCGAAATGATCTGCAACTTTTTTCTGTATCTCTTCAATAGTTATACGCCGGTCATTTGCTCTAAGCACGTCCTTCAAGACTTCCTGTGCCATTAACAAAGACACACTGCCTCCAATTAATGTAGAGTGAGCAACCAACCGGTTCAACGCGCCCTCTAGCTCACGGACGTTTGAAGAAATTCGATATGCCAAGAACTCAAGAACTTGGGCTGGAATGTCAATTGGTAAAAACTCTGCCTTCGTTTCAAGTATACCTAACCGCAGATCATACGTAGTTGGTTGCAAATCTGCCACCAAGCCCCAGCCCAGCCGTGACTTCAAGCGATCTTCAAGACCCTCTAACTCTTGCGGCGAGCGATCTGCTGATACTATTACCTGGTGATTCTGATCAACGAGCGCATTAAACGTATGGAAAAACTCTTCTTGGCTAGCTTCTTTTCCACCTATGAACTGAATGTCGTCAATCATTAGGACGTCCACGGTTCTAAACGCCTCTTTAAATTCCATCATTTTATTTGTTCGCAGCGCGGTAACAAACTGCCACATAAACTTCTCTGCAGAGAGATAGACAACCCGCCGATCTGGCTCAACCTCTTTGATCCGCCAAGCGATAGCATGCATTAGATGCGTCTTGCCTAAGCCTACCCCACCATAAAGAAATAAGGGATTAAACGCTACCTGACTCGTCTCGGCAACGCGCTGGGCAGCGGCGAATGCAAGTTCATTAGGCTTGCCAACTACAAAACGTTCAAAAGTGCACCTGCGATCTAATGGTGTAGCTTCACCAAAAATTTGACCAGTCTTCGTATCTTTAGAGGTATCTGCAAAAGATCTGCCGCCTGTAATTATCCGAGCTGGCTTAGCCGCCTCTATTTGATCACTCAGACCAGATGCTAATGGAGGCAAATTCGCTGAAGTTTGAGGCTGTTGGGACGGTTGCAATTGACTTGGACGTTCACTTGCTCTCACTATTATTTCAACTGATTGAAGACTTTCTATCTCCGCCATCCAAAGCTTCGTCAGCCGTGCTATATAATTTGCCTGCACCCAATCGCGAACAAATCTTGACGGCACCGAAAGACGAAGACGATACATATCAAAGTCAGCCACCTCCAAAGGTTTCAACCATGAGCGATATGTTGAGTCTCCAAACTCATTACGTAAAACACCTTGGATACGTAACCATGCATTCGGGATTTGTGTTTCTTCAGAAGCCTCGACGCGGCTATCAAAGCGTTGGTCCGAGCTCACGTCCTTGCCTCAACAGCCGGTATACATCTGGTAACGGGAAAATGATTGGACTGAATAGCGCTTTGTGAGCGGGTCAATTTTACACACGAACAACGCGCTACGGTAACCATACCAATCTCCTAAAAACAAAAATGTCCAAGACAACTAAACAAGGGTGGTCAATTGCTCGAGACCCCTAACCGGCCCTTACAGGTTGTACGGCTTGCTCTGCTGGCTTCTCATTCTCTTATGCAAAACGTGCGGCCGCTGCCAAGTCCCCGAAAGCAAACTTTTCCTCCAAAAACGCAAATAAAACTATTGACGTCACTTAGGTAAAAAACGGGTTAATTTTTTCTCACTTTAGAAAACCGAATGTTTTCAGTTGTTTAATTTAAGCGACTCTAATTGAGACCAAAACGGACCTATCTGATAATCTCACGACACTTAGCTAGCAAATTACAAAAGCGGGAGATCAACGATAAATTTCACACCTTTACCATCGGTTCGATTCACTGCGTAGCAACGCCCGCCAGCCGACTCGGATAATCTTTGCACAATGGATAGTCCAAGACCAGAGTGCTTGCCAAAATCTGACGGACGATCCGTAAAAAAGCGTTTGAAGATAGTTTCTATTTTTGCAAGTGGCACTCCTGGGCCGCGATCTTCAACAATAAGCCGCACCCCATCAGGCAAGCTTGCCTCTAATCGAAGCTTAATCTCTGAAGGATCGGGACAAAAGCTAAATGCGTTTGACAGCAAATTTTCAACCACTTGTATAATCCTTGTTGCACTGATCCGAACAGGAGCAGACCCCAACGATGTATCAATTATAAGACGAACAGACCCAATGCCATCAGGATCAACCATTTTTTGCCCGTCTATGAACTCTTTCACTACTTTAACTAAGTCGGCGCTACCTGTCTCCTCGCGGGCAAGCTCAGCATCAAGTCTAGATGACGCTGAAATATCAGAGATTAAACGGTCAAGGCGATCTGTGTCTTCTATTAAAACTGCGAGCAGTTTATCCCTCGTTGTATCATCATCTACATACGAAAGGGTTTCAGTGGCAGACCGAAGCGACGTCAAAGGATTTTTTAGTTCGTGAGCAACCTCCGCCGCAAACGCTTCCGCGGCATCAGCACGCTCCATCAAGGCTCTTGCCATATGCTGAAGTGCTGTTGCTAAGTCACCTATTTCATCGCGTCTATCCGGGAAGGTTGGCATCTGTGCAGGTAACATCTCTCTCGATGCCAACCGTCTTGCAGCTACGGCCAGTCTAGTCACTGGCCCCGCAATAATTGTTGCCAGCAGCAAAGAAACAAGAATGGTAATGCCAAAAGCGATTAAAAATATTACTATGATCCTCTGATTAAGAGCGGCAAGGGCTGCTTCAATCCCAGTCTCATTATGATCTATTAGAACCGCGCCCATCACAGCCTGAACAGATGATATTGCGGAAGCTCCCAAAATTCGGAATCTGCCAGCGCCTGCATCAGAGTACACACCAGCAGAGGAGGCTTCAGATTGCAGCGCTTCTATGACTTCATCATAAGGACGAGCGCTTCCGAAACCTCTCTCGCGATACGTTTTGTAATCTAAAAGCGTGGGTACGAAAGATTTACCAAATGTTTTATTGGGAACCTCTAGTCCATCTTGTGTAGAAACACGGCCTAATAATCCTTGTATTAATCGATCCGAATCTAACAACAATTGCCCTTCCTGATCGTACAACCGAACTCGCGAATTTTGATTTTTCGAAAAAGCGTGAGCGACCAGAAGCTCTTGCGCACGTGCTATATCTAACCGTATTCTGTTACTTGTGTCAGGATAAACCGCGGCAATTTCTATGGCAGACGACAGAGCTGAAGCCTCTGCTAGAACTGCTTTCTCCTCTGCATCAATTAAGTCTCTTCCAAATTGGTTAAGCATTAAAAACCCAATTATGGGCAGTAGCAAAACAAATACTGTGAGCGCCAGAATTTTTAACCATAACGGCCGGCGGCGGGTCCAGTGATTATTCATGCTTGTTAGGAATTATCTTTGTATCGATAGCCAACACCATAGAGAGTCTCAATGTTATCAAAGGAACTGTCAACAAATCGAAACTTTTTTCGAAGTCGTTTGATATGGGAATCGATGGTCCGATCATCTACATAAATATGCTCTCCATATGCCGCATCCATCAGCTGGTCCCGAGTTTTTACATGCCCAGGGCGAAATACCAAAGATTTTAAAATAAGAAACTCAGTCACGGTTAATGTAACCTCATTATTTTTCCAAAGACACTGATGCTTTACAGGATCAATTGTTAAGTTACCCCGCCTGAGCTGTTCTTCCTCAGCTCCTCCTGCCTTGGCCTTTTCAATCTGCTCTTGCCTGCGCAGCAGCACCCTAATCCGCTCGACCAGCAAGCGCTGTGAAAAAGGCTTAGTGATATAGTCGTCCGCACCCATACGCAGTCCAAGAACCTCGTCTACTTCGTCGTCCTTCGAAGTTAAAAAAATTACTGGAACACTTGATGTTGATCGAATGCGAGTTAGCAGCTCCATGCCGTCCATGCGTGGCATTTTTATGTCTAAAACCACCAGGTCAACGTTTTGAACTGCTAAAGCCCTTAGCGCATCAGAGCCATCGGTGAAGGTTCGGACAACAAATTCTTCTGCCTCCAAAGCTATGGAAACAGAGGTGAGAATATTTCGATCGTCATCTACTAAGGCGATGGTATGCGACATAAATAGCTCCTTCTTCTTTACCGGGTTACTGTGAAAGAGGTCCTCGAGGCAAGTACACGACGTATTTATGGCCTTTTCGCGGCTAACAAGGCAAGAACAAGGCAGGTTGAAACTCCAGTGCATTTTCGGCAAACGACAGTTAATGACTATTTCGATCGTAGCCGCGCAGCGAAGCCCAATTGGATCTTTGATGGGCTCACTTAGTTCACTGACCGCCGCTGAATTAGGAGCACAAGTACTATCTAAGGTTTTGGTTAATGCAAAAATTGAGCCTACGCAGGTCAATGAAGTGATTATGGGTCAAGTTTTAACGGCAGGCGTTGGCCAAGGTCCTGCTCGCCAAGCATCGAGAGGAGCAGGCATACCCAATGAATCCACCGCTATTTCAATCAACCAGCTTTGTGGATCAGGATTGCGTGCAATTGCCTTGGGAGCGCAGCAAATACTAACTGGGCAAGCGCAGGTTGTACTGGCTGGAGGTCAAGAATCGATGTCACGAGCACCGCACGCGCAGTATTTACGTGCAGAAAAAAAACTTGGTAATTTAGAATTAATTGACACCATGATGCTTGATGGTTTGGTAGATGCGTTTCACGGATATCCAATGGGCATAACGGCCGAAAACATAGCGCAACGTTGGAGTATTAGCCGTAAGCAGCAAGATGATTATGCGCTTGAGAGTCAGCAACGCTATGCCACCGCTCAAAAATCTGGAGCATTCAATGAAGAGATAACGCCCATCTCAGTGCTTGAGAAAAAAAATAGAAGATCGATTAGCGTGGATGAGTATCCTCGCCCAGAAACGAGCAGTGTCAGTTTAGCAAGTTTAAAGCCAGCCTTCGCTGAGACAGGCACGGTGACGGCCGGAAATGCTAGTGGCATAAATGACGGCGCAGCAGCCGTCGCATTATTGGGAAGCGATCAGGTTGGCTCTCGAGACGTGCTTGGCATAATCAAATCTTTCGCTACAGCAGGTGTAGACCCCGCAATAATGGGTACCGGGCCAATTCCCGCCTCGCGGGAAGCACTTCAAAGAGCTGGTTGGGCCCTAAAAGACCTCGACTTGATAGAGTCCAATGAAGCATTCGCAGCGCAAGCTCTCTGCATCATCCAAGAGCTGAACCTCAATACAAATCATGTAAATGTTAACGGAGGGGCCATCGCGCTTGGCCATCCTATTGGTGCATCGGGCGCAAGAATTCTAGTAACCCTGCTGCATGCGCTTAGAGCACGAGGCGGCGGTCGAGGCCTTGCAACTCTATGTATTGGCGGCGGAATGGGAGTAGCAATGTGCGTTGAGGTGTAAGCTAATTTGTGGTTAACTGACCTCAGTTACTTCTATCTGTAGCTTGATTAGGTCTCCTAAAAACTCGGAATCTCCCTTCGAAGATCTAGGCAGCTTTCTTCACATATCTGAGCAAAGCAACGAGTGCAGCGGGCGTGACCCCCTGAATCCGTGATGCGGCGCCTAACGACGTGGGCTTAGCGTTAGACAGTCTTTCCCTCATCTCATTTGAGAGTTCTGACAAATTAGAGTAATCTAAGTTAGGATCAATTCTTAAGGCCTCATCTCGTTTAAAGGCTTCAATATCAGCCTGCTGCCGGTCCAAATACCCCGCATAAAGTGATTGAATTTCTATGTCTTTTTGGACATCATACCTGTCGACAGAAAGACTTGGGAGCATCTCTATCAAATCTTTAAAGTCTGCTCCAGGCATAGACAACATATCCATCGCGCTTCTAGGCTTGCCATCAAGCTTTATCTTGAACCCAAA
>CAXQZM010000031.1:0-9934 GCA_964228455.1 Alphaproteobacteria bacterium
CTCTCTCCGCGCTGATTATCAGTGTATATGGCAATCCAGACCCACCAGCGTCAAAAAAAGCATTACCGGAGTTATCCCAATAATGACCCAGCGTAGAAATGTCATTTTGGTTTAGCCATTGCCGACCGATCTCAAAATCGAAGTCAGTATTGATTGCAATAACAACGCCTTCTCGAAATTTTAATTCCTGATTTAAATGGTCAAGCGCTGGCATTTCAGCGATACACGGCGCGCACCAACTAGCCCAAAAATTGACAACTAAGAGCCGTTCTCCAAAGCCTGCTAATGATATTGAGTCACCATTCTGGTCCAGGAAGGCAATGTCAGGAGGCTCTTCACCCGATCGACTATAGGAGAACAGATCTGTGAATTCATCATCACTACTTGCCTGATATGTCTCCCCACTAGCATTAAAGGGTAGCGAAATTATCGCCGTCGCGATAAGCCCGGCTCGTGTCTTCTGCATCTAAGTCATCCTCTTCGTCACAATCCAACGCCCTATGGGGTGGTCGGTTCGCATCTGGTCCTGCTGATATTATGTCTCAAATTAATGCAAGCATTGATATCGACAAGCGTATGTATCTGCAGGACATTAGTGCGTCTAAGGCCCACGCCCGTATGCTTTGTAGCGTAAATATTATCAGCGCGGCAGATGCAGAGGCAATAAATAGTGGACTGGATACGATTATTAACGAGATCCAATCTGGAACCTTCAATTTCTCAACTGAATTAGAAGATATTCATATGAATGTCGAAGCGCGCTTAAAAGAGTTAATTGGCGAACCAGCCGGACGTCTCCACACAGCCCGCTCTCGAAATGATCAAGTTGCAACAGATTTTCGATTGTGGGTTCGCGATTGCGTTGATGATCAAGCCAGCATGCTTGCACAGTTAATTTCTGTGTTGCTTGAACGTTCAAAAACTGAAACCAGGACTTTACTACCTGGTTTTACACACCTCCAGCCTGCTCAACCGCTCTCTCTTGGTCATCACCTGCACGCCTACGCGTCAATGTTCATGCGTGATTTGGACCGGCTAGCTGATGCCCGCAAACGGATTAATCAGAACCCGTTGGGCGCTGCCGCGCTAGCCGGAACCCCATATCCAATTGACCGGCAGCATACCACATCAGCTCTCGATTTTGAAAAACCCACCGAGAATTCGCTTGATAGCGTCTCAGATCGTGATTTTGCTTTAGAGTATATGTCAGCAGCTAGCATTTGCGCAGTTCACCTATCGCGATTAGCCGAAGAACTTGTGATTTGGACTGGCCCGCAGTTCGGGTTCGCCAAGCTATCAGATTCTTTCTCTACAGGCTCCTCAATTATGCCCCAAAAGAGAAATCCAGATGCGGCAGAGCTTCTGCGCGCGCAGGTTGGCAAAATAGCTGGTGGTTTTCAGTCATTGCTCATGGTCATGAAAGGGCTGCCTCTGGCGTATTCCAAAGACATGCAAGAAGATAAAGCTGTCACATTCACCGCAGCAGATACTCTTTCATTGGGATTACAAGCTATGGCCGGTATGCTTGAAGATATTGCATGGAACCGAGAGGCAATGAGATCAGCTTGTGACCGTGGGCACCTAACCGCGACTGATTTAGCTGATTGGTTGGTCCGCGAGCTAGGCATGCCGTTTAGAGAAGCCCATCACGTCACTGGAAGATTAGTACGCTTAGCTGATGAAAAGGGCACCCAAGTAAGTGAGCTGGGTCTCAATGAGCTGCAGTCTGTAGAAAAACGAATTACACATGCAATTTTTGATGTTCTAACGCCCGAGGCATCCATGGCATCTCGCAAATCTTTTGGAGGCACGGCTCCGGAACGCGTATCTGAAGCAATTGATCGAACTCGAAATCAACTTTTGCTTACAATGAAGGCTTTTGGGAGTCAGACATGAAAGTTTTTTTGTTGTCTCTGAGTATATTGTTTTCTGCATGTGGCGTTGAAGGTCTGCCGCCTGCTGGACAAGTGCCTGGGAGCCCATCTACAGGTGGATTTATACCCAAAGATTAAGTCATGGCATTTACTATCGACAAACAAGAACTGAGCTGTGAAGGTGTGCGCCTTGCTGACGTAGCAGACGCTTACGGCACACCCACTTTTGTATATAGTGCCAAGCATATTGAGGACCGATATAATGCTTTAGCGGCAGCATTAAGTGATTTAGAATTCACTATTTGTTATGCGGTCAAAGCTAACTCTAACCAAGCAGTACTGTCTCTTCTCAGTAATCTAAATGCCGGTGCAGACGTCGTGTCCATTGGCGAATATCGTCGCGCTCGACGTGCAAATATCCCGACAAATAAGATCGTTTTTGCAGGTGTCGGTAAAACTCGGGAGGAAATGGCTGAAGCGCTCTTGGGTGGCCTTCTTCAATTCAACGTGGAATCAATAGCAGAGCTTAACGCCTTAAATGAAGTTGCAGCGAAAATAGGTTCTATCGCACCAGTTGCGCTTCGTATTAATCCTGATGTTGACGCGAAGACTCACGCTAAAATTACAACAGGAAAAGCAGAAAACAAATTTGGGATACCTCTTACCGAAACTCGAGATCTTATAGCGGATATTGCAGCATATCCAAACATAAGGCTTGAGAGCTTGGCAGTTCACATCGGGAGCCAGCTTACGGACTTGGAACCATATGAGACAGCGTACCAAATCCTCGCTGACATGGCCCATTCTTTGATTACTGGTGGGCATAAGCTTAAGCGCATTGATGTTGGCGGTGGACTAGGCGTCAAATATGACCAAGAGGTTGAAGCTGACTTAAGTGAATACGCGCGGATACTTACAAAAACATTCAAGCCACTTGGGCTTCCTCTTGTTCTCGAGCCAGGACGATTTTTGGTCGCAAATGCGGGCGGGCTGCTGACTCGATCTATTTTCATTAAAGAAGGACAAAAAAAGCGGTTTGTTATTACTGATGCCGCAATGAATGATCTTATAAGACCTGCTCTTTATGATGCTTATCATGGAATCCAAGGACCCACAGGCGAACTGCATCAATTACCTACCGACGTGGTAGGTCCCGTCTGCGAAACCGGTGATGTCTTGGCAGTTGGTCGCAACCTCCCAGTTATAAAGTCGGGAGAATTACTATTAATTGAGGGAGCTGGCGCTTACGCGGCGGTTATGGGTTCTACTTATAATACACGACCGCTTCCGGCTGAAGTTCTTGTGCGCGGTAACCGTTTTGATTTGATTAGACCACGCCAAGATTTAGATATGCTGATAAATGCTGACTTGGTGCCGAAGGATCTATGAAACTTGCAGCATAAGTAAATCGCGCTTAAAGGCGCCTGCGTGGTCCCTTAGCTCAGCTGGATAGAGCGCTGCCCTCCGAAGGCAGAGGCCAGAGGTTCGAATCCTCTAGGGACCGCCATTTTCCGTTGCAAATCCGTCCTAAGTCCTTGTTCTGCGTACGATTTAAAGCTCGTTAGGTGAAAAGGGTAGAACAAATTGGAGAACAAATTCCCACCTCACACGTACAGTAAACTTGGTATATGCCAACAATTTCAGGAATCGCGTCGAGTTCCATAGGAAGAGATGACAGTTCCAGGTCAAATTCATCGATATTTTTTGTCACACTTGCACAAACAGAAACAGTCCTTCTTTGGAAAGATGCCTAAACGGTCTTCAATTGTTCACAAATGAACATTATAGCGTCCCAAAAGTTACATCTGAAAGCGAAATATGTCCCAACCCACCCGCATAGCCATCAATGGTTTCGGCCGAATTGGCCGACACACTTTTCGAGCGCTCTTAGCTCAACCAGATAGCCCGTTAGAGGTAGTAGCTATAAATGACCTGGGCGATATGCATAAAATGGCACATCTACTCAAGTATGATTCAGTTCATGGTCGTGGTGATTTTGATTACGAAATTACCGATGATTTTCTTACCGTCGGAAAGCACCGGGCGAAAATTCTTCGTGAAAGAGATCCAGCGTGTCAACCATGGTCAGACATGAAAGTAGACATTGTTTTGGAATGTACCGGATTCTTTGTTGACCGAGAAGGCGCAGGCAAGCATTTGGCTGCAGGAGCGCGCAAGGTACTGATCTCTGCACCAGGAAAGAATGTTGATGCCACAATCGTATTTGGGGTGAATAGTGATGGGCTCAAGGGTAGTGATACCATCGTCTCAAACGCGTCCTGCACAACGAATTGTCTAGCGCCTATGGCTAAAGCTCTTAACGATGCCGTTGGGATAGTTGCTGGGTCAATGACAACCGTTCACGCCTATACCGGCGACCAAAGATTGGTTGATACGGACCATAGTGACCTTAGACGGGCTCGTGCTGCCGCATTGTCGATGATCCCAACGTCAACTGGCGCCGCCAAAGCAATTGGTCTTGTGCTTCCTGAATTAGCAGGAAAACTGGATGGCACTGCCGTGCGCGTTCCTACACCAAATGTTTCAATGGTCGATTTAACTTTTATTGCAGGCAAAGAGACAACCGTCGATGAAGTTAACTCCGCACTCAGTGCCGCTGCCAACGGCCCAATGCAAGGAGTGCTCGCTGCTAACAGCTTACCTCTCGTATCAATTGATTACTGCACCGACCCGCACTCATGCTCAGTTGCACTTGACCAGACTCAAGTTACTGGTGGAAATCTTGTGCGCGTTCTGGGTTGGTACGATAATGAATGGGGTTTTTCAAATCGGATGCTGGAAACGGCGGCGCTTATGGGGAGCCTCTGAAGCCCACAAATATTTGCAAAATGCTCTCCTTGCTCATATGAACAAGGAATATGAGCTTTTCTACTGCTCCTAACTTCGAGAATCTGCCTTCTTGGTTCAAATTAAGAGCGGCCATAGGTTTGCTGTTGCCTTTAAGCGGTTTAATTGTGCTGGTTTCTGTGTTCATAACTAAGCTGAACTGGATGGTCTTAGGCTTTCCCTTTATTTACTATGTAGCTGTCCCAATTGCAGACCTTTTGCTTGGAAGAGATCGAAAGAACCCCTCACCGGAATTAATAGAAACACTAGAGGGTGCTCCGTATTACCGAGCACTTCTCTACATAGCATCTGCGTTATATGTTGTGTCGATCGGCCTTACCCTTTGGTTAATAGGTCAGCTCTATACAAGTGGCTCATGGGGATGGGCTATTGCATTGACGTTGGGCGCGGCACTTTACAACGGATCCATGATCTTGGTTGCTCACGAACTAGGACACGGGCACAACAAGTTAGATCGCAACATCGCACGTTGGCTTCTCATGATGATTGGTTATGGTCACTTTACCATTGAGCATAATGCTGGCCATCATACCCACGTTGGGTCAGATAAAGACCCAGCAAGTGCAAGATTTGGCGAAAACTTTTATGCGTTCGCATGGAGAGAATTAACTGGCGCCCTCGGCAGCGCTATAAATTTGGAAATCCGGCGGTTGAAAGGGAGTTCGTTCCTAAGTCCAAAAAACAAGCTGTTAAAATCATGGGCTGGAAGTGCGTTGCTTTGCTCACCGTTTATCTGGCTATTTGGTTTGGGACTTATCCCATTAATTTGCATTCATCATCTTGGATGCTGGCTAATGCTAACCAAAGCTAATTATGTTGAACATTATGGTCTTGGGCGACGGCAGGACGACCAAGGACGGTTAGAGAGCGTTAGACCTTATCACTCATGGAACTCCGACTATTGGCTAACTAATGCGCTCGCATTTAATCTTCAACGCCACAGTGATCATCATGCAAATGCTTCGCGAGAATATCAAATCCTCAGAACTAGTGACCAACTTCCACAACTGCCTGCTGGTTACCCTGGTTCATTTCTATTGGCTTTGATCCCACCACTTTGGTTTCTTGTGATGAATCCAAAAGTTGAAGCTTGGGCCAATGAATACCGTGGACATATTCATAGACGCTAAGCGCAGTCTACAATTATTCTAGCAATAAGATCGCAATCTTCCGGTGTAAAAGTAAGTGGCACGCGAATATCACAGGTAGTGGACAGGACCTGCTCGGTTCGTTCTAACCGAGGCATATCATCTAAATAGTGCCAACTATCGTACCTGGATGTAAAACCCTTTGGCTGTGCTGCCCCAAACCATTTAATTTCTACACCCCTGGAGGCACAACGCCTCACAAATGATGGAACATCACCACCAAAATAATGAAACTGAAATGATGACCCAACATGGAATTCGTTCTTTGAAATTTCCCTTATTTGAAAGCTTTCCTTGCCCCTTAAGCCAGACTCTAAGGCATTGTACCTTCTATTCCAACGGCCTATATTTTCCTCAAGATCTGGCAACTGCGCTCTTATTATGGCCGCTCGGAGATTATCCATTCGGCTCGAACAATTTGGGGCTTTCGTCTTCACCCTCGAGAACACCTCTTCAGCAGGCCGAGCGCCATGGCGTTCATATAGCATGTAAGATCCAGACAAAATGATCGCGCGAGCAGCTACTTCCTCATCTGAGGTGGTTAGAAAGCCTCCTTCACCTGAATTTAAATGCTTATAAGTCTGAGTTGAAAAGCACGCTACGTCCCCAAAGTTACCTGAGCGCTTACCATTCCAGCGCGCTCCCATAGTATGCGCGCAATCTTCAATCACTTTTATTTCAAGATTTCTGCAGACCTGCATTAGAGCATCCATGTCTACTAGGTGGCCTCGCATGTGGGACAGCATCAAAGTCTTGGCACCCGTTGCTTCCGCTTGAGCAACTAAATGCTCCAGGTCGAGGGTCCAATCAGCTGTACTCTCGACGAGCACAGGCCGAGCGCCCACAGCAGATATAGCACCCGGGACCGGAGCTAATGTATATGCGTTGGTTAAAACCAGGTCACCCTGTCCAAGGCCAATTGCGCGAAGCGCAATTTGCAGTGCAGTTCCTCCACTAGTGGTCGCCAAACAGAATGGGGCACCTTGATACGAGGCATATTCTTGCTCTAGCAAGGTTGCTTCCGCAACTTCACCCGATAGCGTATTGTAACGATGGAGACGTCCGGAACGCAGTATCTCTATCGCTCTTTCAACACCCGCTTCTGGAATGCCCTCTTGCTGGGTAAATGTCTTCTCAAATCTCATCTGAAAATACTGTCCATCCAAAATGCTAAAATTGTCCAGACACACACACCAACCATAATCATGATCCACCAATACCACTTGAGAGGTTTTCTCGCCGGCTTAGTAGTCTGGGGTAGATTAGCTCGTTTTTCAGCAAGCTCACGCTCTAAACGCCTCTGTGTTGAGGACTTCCCTCCCCACAGACCAATGGTCCAGCGACTTTCTTGATCTTCCTTGTCCATTATGATCTCTTAGGTGCCAAACACTTAGTTGTCATGTGCGTATGCGACCCCTGGTGTTACCAGAGATCGCTTTGGCATTTATTGCAGCACCTATAATAAAATGAGAAGACTGCGTAGGTCCACCTTAGACGACATCACGCTTGTTCAATTTCTCGACTTTACCTGTAATCTTATGATTTCACTTCAGCCAATTTAAAGAGCTACTTCAAGCCAGCGCAAAAGGTTGTGAACTCGAACCTGCTAAACGTTAGATCTTATGATTTCACTCTAATGTTTTTGGGGTCATAAACACATGCGTCAGTTACCTTGGCGGGAAAACGCTGATTTAGGAACCATGCATCACATTTATCAATCTCTACGTCAACAAAAGCACGTAATAGGTTTTTTCCAGTGCGATGCCCGAAGGCCGCAGAGGTTATAGTCCCAACAACAGTATCCTTAAACAAAAGACTGTCGCCGGCATGAGCAGTTGCGAAATCACAATCAAGCTCCAGAGTAACAAGTTTTTTCTTTGGCTCACTGCGTTTTTCCAACGCCAGTTTGCCCACAAAATTTTTGCTGGTACTCACAAATCGCGTAAGATTGTGCTCGTAGGGATCAAACTCAGTAATGAAGTCTGACTTCCAATGGCCATAACCCTTTTCTAAGCGCATCGACTCGGTAGCATAGAGACCAAATGGTTTAACACCAAAAGAGCGACCCTCAGCCCAAAGCATATCCCACACCTGCTTTACATCTTCATTTTTGACATGCAATTCCCAGGCTAGCTCACCACTGAAAGAAACAGCCATAGCGACAATTTTTGCTGCTCCAATTCTTACTGCACGGCAAGTTAGCCAGTTGAAATCATCCCAATCGGTGTCTGTATCAAGCGTCTGAAGAAGCGCTCTAGAATTGGGACCAGCAATAACAATAATATCATAATCATATGTAAGCTTTGTCATTTGAACACTTCCATCAACTGGAAGGCGCTGCTCAAACCAGTCCCAGTCATGCACTTCTGACGCAGCTGCAGAGCCATACCAAACTACATCATTGTTTAAATTGGCGAGCGTAGCTTCCCCTTTGAGCATACCCTGCTCGTTCAAAAAATATCCCAAGCCTATTTGACCAGCCTTCCTAGGAATGCGACTGCAGAAAATACTATCAAAGAAGTTATGCAGCCCAGGGCCCGAAAACTCAATTCGATTAAACCCATTCACTTCCATTAGCCCAACGTTGTCTCGGACATTTTCTACTTCGGCAGCCACAACCTCATGTGTTTCATTAAATTTGAAAGAGTGGGTCTCTGTAAAGTCATTGTTTGGTTTATAGTATGCGGCCCGCTCCCAACCCGCCACAACGGCAAACTCTGCCCCCAGACTCTCAAGATGCTTTGTTAATGGTGATGTCTTTAATGGACGACCGGCGGGACGATGTTCATGTGGCATATGAAAACGAAATTCATTTTGATAATCTTCGATTGCCTTAAGCGCCGTGTACGAAACATCGTGATGGCGCGAAAACCTGCGAGGATCTAAGCACCAGGTGTCGTAACAAGCATCGCCACCACCTTGAACATGAGATGCTATCATTTGAGCCAAAAGCCAGCCATGGCCACCACCCTCACCCAACCCTGCTCTGAGCCCAGTTATTGCATAGGCATTTTGTTTTCCTGGGATGGGTCCAACCAATGGAATGCCATCTGGCGTATAGGTGATTGGCCCATTAACTATACTTGCAATTCCAGCCTGCTCAAGACAGGGCATCCGCTCGATTGCTCCCATCATGACGTCTGTCACTCGATCTAAGTCATCAGGACATAGAGCCATTGTAAAATTCGGATCAATTCCATCTAAGCCCCAAGTCTTACAATTCTGCTCGTAGAAACCGATTAATAGTCCATCTTTCTCTGCGCGCTGATAGAAATCTGCTTGAGGGCATCTAATCAACGGCACTTCCCAAGTGCTTCCTCGTTCAGCTTTCAGTTGCTGAATTTCAGGTATGGGATCGGTAAGCATATACTGATGTTCCATTGATGCAACAGGAAGAATAACGTTCATCATCTGACCAATTTCATTGCATCGATATCCTCCCGCATTAACAACAATTTCTGCCTCTATAATCCCTTTGTTTGTATTAAGCTCCCAGGAGCCACCTATCTTTTGCCGAAGCCCAGTGACTTCAGTGAACCGGTATACTTCCGCTCCAGCATGTCGAGCGCGGCGCGCAAGCGCTTGACACAATTGCGCGGGGTCAATGTATCCATCCATAGGATCCCATAGAGCGCCAAGCATATTATCTTTTGAAATTATGGGATGTCGGCGCTGAGATTCAGTCGGATCCAATAATTCAAATTCGACTCCCATGCCCTTCGCTTGTGAGATGAAGTGATGATAGCCATCTATATGGTCCTGGGTCGTCGCGATCCTCAACCCTCCAGTACCATGATGATAGTTGATCGGATAATCAGGATCTGCTGCAAGCTTTTGGTAGAGTTTTATCGAATGGGTTTTGAGACCAAGCATTGTCTGATTTGGGCCAAAGTTGGTAACCTGAGCTGCCGAATGCCAAGTGGTCCCTGATGTGAGTTCATCACGCTCAAGCAAAACGCAATCTTTTATCCCATGCTCGGTCAATTCATATAGCGTAGCGCAGCCGCCTATACCGCCGCCAATAACTGCAACCTGAGTATGTGT
>CAXQZM010000032.1:0-5411 GCA_964228455.1 Alphaproteobacteria bacterium
TTCTTCTTTTTTACAAACTAAAAAACAACTCAAATGTTCCATTCGTGTAGCAGAAATATCACCTTTTTTCATCTTTGAACTATCCACATTGCAAAGCCTGGTTAGAACTTCAGTGCAGTGGGAACCTTCAAGGTCAAATAAACAAAAAGCATCACTTTGCCCGATAACGGTGGCGGTATGACCAAAAAAATCTTTCATCTCTGTTTCCAACTGTCCATCCCGAGTATAGGGAGACTCAATTATCCAGGTATCTGGTCGGATCCACCTTATAGTTCGTTTACCATGTGCTGAGGATTTAGAAATTTCAGGAAGATCTACCTTCAGAATATTTTTTGCTAATTTATAAAAATCTTTTTGAGGTTCTAAACGCTTCATTAATATAACAAGTGAAAGGTCATTAACTTCTGTGATATTAATACCATCAAAACGATTAGAGGCCGGATAGTCGCTATTTAGTGGGGTTAATGCATGGATTTTATACACGAAGACGCTCCCCTTCAGGATCAACAAAAACCGGGTTGGTGACTTCAACTTGGACCTCTTCGCCTTGCAATGGGTTAACGGCCCAGATAATTTCGCCTTTTCGACTTTCTCCATTTTTCAGAAATCCGAGCCCAATCGTACTTTCTAAGTTGGGCGAATAGGCAACAGAAGTAACGTATCCTTGGCTTTCTGCCTCGCCAGTTTTTTCTTGCAGATTGACCAGATGGGATCCAGCGACTATTGGAACCTTCTCTTCCAATTGCCTTAGCCCAACCAACATCGGACCGCTGGGATCACTTAAAACATCTCTTTCGCTTAGAACGTTGCCGATACTATCTTTAGTTTTGTTAACCATACGCCCAAGTCCCAGGCTCAGCGCAGTGGTCTGCCCATTGATTTCAGCACCCGTTGCATGACCTTTTTCAATTCGCATTACATTCATGGCCTCGATACCATAAGGAACTGCATTTAATGGCTCTCCTAGTTCTATCAAGATGCGCATCACTGAGTCACAAAACCTCGGTGGAAGCGCGAGCTCGTATGCAAGTTGGCCAGAGAAGGAGATCCGGAACAAGCGCGCAGGCAATCCATCACAAATAGTTAGCTCACTATTGGCCATGAATGGAAATGCACCATTCGAAATATCAAAACCAGGGTCGATAATTTTTTCCAGTAACCGCCGTGAAGTTGGGCCGGCTATGGCAATTTGTCCCCAGGCTTCAGTTACCGATTGCACTTGAACATCGAGCTCGGGCCACAAGCACTGGCGGACAAATTGCATGTTCTGATAAACGAGCGCTGCATTAATTGTCGTAGTAGTTACTATGAAACGGTCATCGGCCAGCCGAGCAACGGTACCATCATCATAGGCAATACCGTCTTCACGTAACATTAATCCATATCGACATTTGCCAACAGGCAACTTGGCAATGGCATTAGTATAGATCTTATTGAGAAATTCAGCAGCCCCAGAACCCTGAACATCAATTTTTCCCAGCGTGGATACATCCGCAATACCGACCGAGTTGCCGATTGCCAAGACCTCTCGATCTACCGACTGACGCCAATGAGTTTCGCCAGGCAAAGCATACCACTGTGCTCTAAGCCAATTCCCAACTTCAGTGAATACGGCCCCATTTTCTTCATTCCATTTGTGGAAAGGTGTTTTTCGTACAGGCCTGTAGTGCATTCCTATCGAACGACCGGCCATAGCCCCAATAGCCACAGGCGTGTAGGGCGGACGAAAACTTATACTGCCGGTATCTGGGATTGTTCGTCCCGTCAATTCTGCAGCAATTGCTAGCCCAAGAACATTACCCGTTTTGCCTTGATCTGTTGCCATTCCAAGCGTGGTGTAGCGCTTTATATGTTCAGAAGCGCTAAAATTTTCCTGAATAGATTGTTCGATATCTTTGACGGTCACATCGTTTTGCTGGTCGATCCAGGCACGACCTTTCCCCTCACCAACATACCAAAATGGTGATAGATTTAGCGCCACATCTTCTGCCGTGGGCAGATTTTCGAATTTTGCGTCAATGCCAAGATCATCCAAGGCAGAAATTGCCTGCCTCGCCCCACCATTTAGTGCTGCCGCGGTTGAGAAATCTCCCCTAGCAGCGCCTGCGCAGGATTGACCCGGAGAAGTATTATTACCAGGAACAAACGACGTTAACCCTTCGTCCCAAACTGGGCGGTTGTTCTGATGACAAGTCACTGCAACATTGGCATTCCATCCCCCTGACACCGCAAGTGCGCCACATGGGATTTGCCGCAATTGTCCATTTTGTAGCCTGACAGAGACTGATCTCAGACCTTTACGCCCCTTGCTATTAATAACTTTGGCGCCAGCTAACAACTCTGCGCCATTCACCTTAGGGGCATTTAAACGCGTGTCGATAACCGCCGATACTGTTACACCCTTGGCGATCAAATCGTAGGCTGTCCGATGCCCATTGTCGTTATTCGTAAATACCGCCACGGTGTCTGCCGGGGCCACCGCCCAGCGGTTGGCATAAGCCAGTATGGCGCTTGACAGCATACTCCCTGGGCGATCGTTATTTTCAAAGGCTATTGGACGTTCGATGGCACCTGCGCAAACTATAGCCCGTTTAGAGTAAATCCGCCAAAATATCTGCCTTGGTTTACCCTGGGGCGTCTTAGGTAGATGATCTGAAACGCGTTCAACGGCAGTATAGATACCGTGATCATAAGAGGAGACTACAGAGGTGCGGGACATCACCCGTACATTGGGCATACTTTCCAATTCCGCTGCTGCATCCTGCGCATATTTGGATGCAGAAAGCTCACCAATCTCAAAAGTTTCTGAATTAAGTCGTCCCCCCAACCGGAAATCTTCATCGGCTAAAATGACACTGGCTCCCGCTCTTCCCGCTGTTAGTGCCGCTGATAACCCAGCAGGCCCACCACCAATAACGAGAACGTCACAATGCAAAAATCCTCTGTCATAATGATCAGGATCCTCTAGGAATGAGATGTTGCCAAGGCCAGCTGCCCGTCTAATAATCGGCTCGTAGACCTTTTCCCAGAATGACGCCGGCCACATGAAGGTTTTGTAATAAAAACCGGCGCCCAAGAAGCTACTTAATCTATCATTGATAGCCAGAAGATCAAACTTCAGTGACGGCCAACGATTTTGAGACTTAGCCTCCAATCCATCAAACAGCTCAGCTACTGTAGCACGTGTGTTAGGCTCTTGTCTTGCATACCGGCGCAGTTCCACTAGCGCATTTGGTTCTTCAGAGCCGGCCGTGAAGATGCCACGAGGACGGTGATATTTAAAAGAGCGCCCAACTAACCTAACTCCATTAGCTAAGAGCGCCGAAGCGAGTGTATCACCCTTATATCCTTGAAAGCTTTGATTATCGAAGGTGAAGTTCAAAAGGGTTTGCCGCTCGACCAATCCCCCGTTCAGACGGTTTATTTGGCTCATGCCCCTTTTCCTCTTTTACGTTTGAAATCATTAGCCAATTCAACATGAGATATTTCATGAGTGACTGTATCGCGCGTCACAATTAGCCAGGACTGGTCTCCATAGGTGTGGTACCAAAGTTCACGATGTGGGCCGGCAGGATTATCCCTTAAATATAAATACTCAAAGAATTCATTAGATGAATTTTCGCTCTTCCAATCAGGTCTATTCAGGAGGGTTGCATCTCCCAAGTACGTAAATTCCTGTGAGTCACGAGGACCTAAAAGTGGATGGTCAATGATCATATTTAGATCTCCCTTATAACATTCCAGGCGTTGGGCCGACCCCAGCTTCGTCAATCAAATAGCCCCGCGAAAAACGATCAAGTCGAAAGGAAGTCGCTTTTTCATGCGGAGTGTCTGTTGCTAAAAGATGGGCAAAGCACATCCCAGATGCCGGTGTGGCTTTAAACCCACCCCAACACCAACCACCATTGAAATAAAGTCCATCTATGTGGGTTCGATCAATTATTGGAGAACCGTCCATGCTCATATCCATGATGCCGCCCCAGGATCGCAACATCCGCACACGACCAAGCGCCGGGATCAGTGCCATGCACCCTTCAAGTGCGTCTTCTAGAACAGGTAGATACCCTCGTTGCGCATAAGTATTATACCCATCCAGATAGCCTCCAAAAACCAAGCCACCTTTATCAGATTGGTTCATATAAAAATGACCCATTCCAAATACTATGATGCCAGGAATGATTGGCTTAAGCCCTTCCGATACATAGGCATTATAAACATGGCTTTCTATTGGTAAACGCAATCCCGCCTTCGCCATCACTCTGCTGGAAGAACCAGCGACAGCACATCCAATTTTTTTCGCTCCAATGAAACCGCGGGTTGTTTCAACGCCAAGGCATTTACCATGCTCTATCCGGAAGCCAGTGACTTCGCAATTTTGAATTATATCCACTCCTTTGCGGTCAGCTCCTCGTGCATATCCCCACGCAACCGCATCATGGCGTACTGTTCCGGCTCGACGTTGATATAAACCTCCATGTATTGGAAATCTTGCGTTGTTAAAATTTAGGAAAGGGTACAGATCACGAACGCCATCGACATCTAGCATTTCTGCGTCAGCACCGTGTAGGCGCATGATGTTACCCATACGACGCATAGCGTCCCGTTGCCCGTCGTTGTGAAACAATACAAGTTGACCGCGCTGGCTTACCATCGCGTTGTAGTTAAAATCTTGCTCTAGACCTTCCCAGAGCTTTAACGAGTACTCATAAAAACCAGTATTGTCGGGGAGCAGATAATTGGAACGAATATTTGTGGTATTCCGCCCAACGCTGCCACTCCCAATCAGACCCTTTTCAAGAACCGCTACATTACACTCTTTATACTTACTGGCTAGATAATAAGCAGTTGCCAAGCCATGCCCGCCCCCTCCAACAATAACTATATCATATTCTGGCTTTGGATCTGGATTTCTCCAGAGAGGTTTCCATCCTTTATTCCCCGAGAAGCCTTCCTTCAAAATACCAAACGCTGAGTATCTCATAAGATTTCCAAACCCTTTTTCATCGTCTACAAGAGCTCTTTAATTTTGGTGACCAAGTTTGAATCGATGGAACGCTCAGCTTTGTCATTGCGGTTGTTGTGGCGCCTCGCACCTGGGAGACGAGCACCCGGAATAGACTCATATTTGTCAAAAAACTTTTCGCAGTGGTCCTCCCAACCTTCTTCTGCAATTAGAGTTGGAGAAAACGCTAAAAAAAACTCACCCCCACGAGGAGGCCCACCATCACCGTTATCGGCTTTTTTAGCTTCAAAGCTAAATCCTTCACCCGTCGTGCCAGCAGCTAGGAGTTCAACCATGGTTGCGACAACAGAACCTTTATACCCTCCGAAAGGTAGTAACACGCCTTTCAAGATCGCTGCCGGATCAGTAGTTTCATTACCATCTTCATCTAAACCGGTTCCCAGAGGTA
>CAXQZM010000033.1:0-14228 GCA_964228455.1 Alphaproteobacteria bacterium
GCTCCATACCATCTACTCCAAGATCATCCATGCGACCAACAAAAGGTGAAATAAATGTTGCACCGGCTTTTGCCGCCAACAAAGCCTGTGACGCAGAGAAACAGAGGGTAACGTTGACCATGAATCCATCTGCTCTGAAAACTTTACATGCTTTTAGACCATCAACGGTTAAGGGAACTTTGATCGCAATGTTCTCGGCAATTGCGCCAAGTTTACGACCTTCTTTAACCATGGTCTTGAAGTCCAGTGCGGTTACTTCCGCTGAGACTGGTCCACGAACTATCTCTGTAATTTTTTTTGTTACATCCAAAATATTCTGACCAGACTTTGCTATAAGCGAGGGATTAGTTGTCACCCCATCAATCATTCCTGTCTCGACCAACTTCTCAATCTCTGCGATGTCGGCAGTATCTGCAAAAAATTTCATTAGTTCACTCCAATATGAAAATATAAACTCGCTATAGCTGGTTTAGACGCTTAAGTCAGGAAGAATGTCGGGTAGCATGTTGAAAAAGATGATTGCGCAGGTGTTAATTCCTCGCCCTTTCGATCAGCCTTTTTCCTATATATTTAAGGAATGCCCTAGTATTGGTGACTGGGTTGAGGTGCCATTCGGCAATAGTGCGGAAATCGGCGTGGTTTGGTCGCTTGAAGCCGATGTTGATATCAGCGAGCGTCGTCTTAAATCAGTTACCCGAAGATTTCCGGCGAAGGCAATGGCTCTTGAGCAAGTAGCACTGGTTGAACGTATCGCTTCGGACACAATGATGACACTTGGGGAAGCGTTGCGTCTTTCCATGCCACCAAGGAATGCAATAAACCCAAAATCAACAGAAACCCGCGTATTTAGGAGTCACGCGCCACCTGATCAGAAGTATAGCAAGGGCCAGCAGAGGCTTTTGGATGTTATCGGGTGGTCTGAGTGGAATAAGCAGAAATTACTTCAAGAGGCAGAGGTAAGTGATGCCGTGCTAACGGGTCTGGTTAGAAAAGGTGCAGCAGTTAAGCAGAAAGTTGTGCCAAAACTGCACCCTCCAGCTTATTCAGCCGCTGCATACACCCTAAACAAAGAACAGAGAAACGCTGCTTTAGAGCTCCGTTCTGCAATTAATAAAAATATTCACTCCAGTTTTCTTCTCGATGGAGTCACTGGATCTGGTAAAACTCATGTTTATTTTGATGTAATTGAGGCAGCATTAGGTGCTGGTAAGCAGGTCCTGTGGCTAGTTCCAGAAATTGCACTGACCACCCAATTAAGGCACAGGTTCGCTCAGCATTTTGGTAATGAACCACTGGTCTGGCATTCTGTTGCTGGTTCTGAAGCTAAGTCTAAGGCTTGGAGAGTAGCAGCAGGAGATTGGCCCTGCGTTATATTAGGAGCACGATCGGCACTTCATGCAAACTTTACTAACCTTGGGTTAGTCATTGTTGATGAAGAGCATGAGCAAGCACTGAAACAAACGGACATGGGTACCTATCACGCGCGAGATATGGCTGAGCATAGAGCTCAATTATCAAATGCAGTTTTTGTAATGGGTAGTGCAACTCCAAGCTTGGAGAGCGAGCTGCGTGCTCGAAAAGGGGATGTCAAACGTCTTTGCTTGCATGAGCGTCATGGCGGGGCATTATTGGTAGAGACTGAACTTGTGGATTTGAGAAAGTCGCAGCCTGCTCGTGGCAAATGGCTCTCAGATAAGGTTGTTGAGAGTGTTCAAAATACTTTAGACAAGGGACAACAGGCCATGCTTTTTTTAAATCGGCGAGGCTATGCTCCCCTTAGTCTTTGCTCAAGTTGTGGTCATAGAGTTGAGTGCCATCAGTGCAGGGCTTGGATGGTAGAGCATCGTTTTCTGGGAGAGCTGCAATGTCACCTATGCGGAACACCAGCTCCAAAACCTGAAATTTGTCCTTCCTGCGGGGAGTCCGACAGCCTGGTTGCATGTGGGCCAGGGATAGAGCGCCTCATGGAAGAGGCTGTGCAGACATTTGCTGAAGCAAGAATAGGAGTTTTTTCGTCGGATACCCTTCGATCTGCGGCGGAGACTAGGGCCGCATTTGATGCCGTAGCAGACGGAACTTTTAATCTGTTAATTGGTACTCAAGTATTGGCAAAAGGTCTGGATTTTCCTGACCTTACACTAGTTGCGGTTATCGATGGGGACTTAGGGCTCTCTAATGAAGACTTAAGGGCTGGTGAGAGGACCTTTCAGTTGATACATCAGGTAACAGGACGAGCGGGTAGGGGGCAGCTTGCGGGGCGGGCTCTAATCCAGACAAGGTCCCCGGAGAGTAGCTTAATGCAAGCTCTAAAAGAGCACGACAGATCTGGTTTCTTTGATCTTGAGTTAGAGAGGCGGAAAGCATTCTTAATGCCTCCATACGCCCGCCTTGCAACCTTGCTCGTTGCAGATGAAAATCCAGATAGGTTGAAACAGGTTGTTCATGATTTGGCGAGATTAGCACCTCAAGCCGAAGGTGCTGATCTCTGGGGTCCAGTTGCGGCTAGATTGCCTCTAGTGCGTGGTTGGCACCGACAAAGGTTTGTACTCAGAGTTCCGCAGGGTAAGCGTCCTCAATCTTTCTTAAGGGCGTGGTTGTCAGGTTACAAATTCCCCTCGAAAACTCGTGTGACTATCGATATTGACCCCTTAAGTTTTACATGAGGTTTTTTATATGAGTTTCGAGACTATTCTATTTGAGATTGATAGCGGCGTAGGCAGACTAACATTAAATGTCCCTGAGAAACTTAATGCGTTGTCGACGACTATGCTGAGCGAAATGTCAAAAGTGATTCAGGCCGCCGAGTCCCAAGGCTGTCGTTGCTTGTTAATTACGGGAGAAGGTCGAGGTTTCTGTTCAGGGGCAGACTTGACTGATCCAAGTGCAATGGGCGGAACGCCGCCAGACTTGAAAAAAACCCTAGATAAGTATTACCATCCTGTCGTTGTGGGGCTTCAGGAGCTTTCAATACCCGTAGTTACCGCGGTGAATGGGGTGTGCGCCGGTGCAGGCACAGGACTCGCATTAACTGGAGACCTGATTATTGCAGAGACTAGCACCCGCTTTAATTTAGGTTTTGTGAAGATTGGCTTAATGCCTGATGCAGGTTCAACTTGGTCATTACCCAGACGTGTCGGTAGCACCCGAGCGCTTGAAATGTCTCTTTTGGGAGAAGAAATTAGCGGGTCAAAAGCCCAAGAATGGGGATTAATAAATCGAGCAGTTGCTGAGGGCACTCTCCAAGATGAGGCGTTGAAGCTTTCTAAACATTTAGCCTCTGGTCCTACAATTGCATTGGGGTTGGCGAAGAAAGCATTATCTTCAACATTTGAAAACAGTTTAACTGAGCAGTTAGAAGTTGAAGGAATAGGACAGCAAACTGCAGGACAAACGAAGGATTTTTCAGCAGGAGTAATGGGTTTTTTCTCTAAGAAACCGCCAAACTTCACCGGTGAGTAAATCAGCATTTTGCATTTAGAAAATTTAGGCAGCTAGTATAATTTGTATACAACAATGGGGATGAGGGTTAGGGATCCCTACCCAATCTTCAACAGGGGTGCTGCTTCGTCCTTTCCAAAAAGGTAAAGGAGGTTTCTCATAGCCAAGCCCCGAGCCGATGTTAAATTTGGGTCCTCAGATAAGAATTTTCTGGCATCTTTTTTGGCAACCGACATTAGATCTGTGTGCAAGCCATAGTCTAGAAACTTTGTGTCAGGCAGCCCTGACTGTTTTGTTCCTAAGATTTCACCCCCACCTCTGAGACGCAGGTCCTGTTCGCTTAACTCAAAGCCATCGTCAGAAGATCTCAGTGCTTCTAGTCGCTGTTTGGCTAAAGCTGATAGCGGGTGACCATAAAGTAGAAGGCAAACTCCAGGAAGCGCTCCGCGACCTACGCGACCTCGGATTTGATGCAATTGTGAGAGGCCAAAGCGTTCAGCCTGTTCAATTACCATAAATGTTGAATTGGGGACGTCCACGCCTACTTCAATTACCGTCGTCGCTGCCAATAGCTTGATGCTACCAGCTTTAAATAATCGCATTATTTCATCTTTTTCGTCGGCTCTCATTTGACCGTGAATCAAACCTACCTGGTCGCCAAAACGTTTTTGTAAATCTGTGAACCGCGTTGTCGCGTCAGCAACGCCGGGCAGTGACTCGGATTCTTCGACTAAAGGACAAATCCAGTATGCTTGTTGTCCTGTATCTAGTAGTCTTTCGAGGCTTCGATATACCTCGGGAATGCTCTCTTTTGGCTTTGCGATGGTTTTGATTGGAGCTCTTCCAACTGGCTTCTCTCTTATTTCGAGCAATTCAAGGTCCCCATAAGCTGCCATTACAAGAGTTCGGGGGATCGGCGTGGCTGACATGAGAAGCAAATGAGGCGTTTGACCCTTCTTCGATAGGGCCAAGCGTTGTTGAACGCCAAACCGATGCTGCTCATCTATGACAACGAGCCCTGCAGATTGAAATTCTATTCCTTCCTGAAAGAGAGCATGAGTCCCCACAACGATATCGGCTTGTCCTGTCGCGATTTGCTCGCGAATTTCGGTCCGCTTAACGCCTTTATCTTTCCCAGTCAGGCATACCACATTAACCGAGAGTTTTTCCGTCAGGTTTGTAAGGGTATTTGCATGCTGTCTAGCCAATATTTCTGTCGGCGCCATTAAGACCCCTTGGTGCCCCGATTCAACAGCTTGAAGAATAGTGCACAATGCAACGAGGGTTTTGCCACTGCCAACATCACCTTGTATTAGGGTTATAGCTTGTTTTGGACCTCTAATTTGTGTGGTCAACGTGTCGATAGCGTTTACTTGGTGGGAAGTTAGTGGGAACGGCAAAGAATCAACTAGCGTTTTTCGTAGTTTCCCTTGTGCGCTTAAATTAGGACCTGATGCGGCTATATGATTTGCACGCAGAACGCCCAGCGCGACTTGTCCTGCCAACGCCTCATCATAAGCTAACCTTTCAGGAATATTACTAGCATCTTGATCTGAGTGAATACTCCTTATGGCAGATTGAAAATCAGGCCATTTCCGTTGATGTTTTAGCGCTGGGTCAATCCACTCATCCATTGATTTCAAACGGCCTACTGCACTTCTTATTGCATTTCCAAGGGTCCGTTGGCCAAGTCCTGAGCGATTTGGGTAAACCGGTTCAAAGTCAGGTAGGTTAGAAAACTTTTCGGGCGGTAGAGAAAGGTCAGGGTGGATCATTTGCCAAGTGTTTTTGTAAAACTCGGCTTTTCCTGAAACAATTCTTTGCGCTCCCTCAGGAAACTGCTCTGACAGCCAACTCCCTCTCGCATGGAAAAAGAGCAATGTGATGGCGGTCTCAGAGTGTAGGCATGAAATCTTGTATGGCAGGCCTTTTCGAGCAGGCGTTCGATGCTTTCCTATTGTTAGCATTAGACTTACGGTCTCGCCGCTCTGCACTTCAACTAGACTATCTCGCAAACGACGATCAATAAATCGGAGTGGTCGATGCCAGACAAGATCCAGTACGTGTGGCCCGCATAACTGACTTAATTGCTCTGAAACCTTTGGGCCAACGCCTGGAAGGTCATCAACCGGCGCGAAAAGTGGTGCTAGTTCTATTGGACGCATAATAATCTATTAAATAAATCACTTAACCGAAACGCAAAAGGGGCTATGTGACCCCCAATGAATGAAATGAAGGTACAAGCCAAGAAAATCATCTATCGATGTACCCATCGTGGGACCAAGGAATTAGACTTGATACTGGGCAGCTTTGCAAAAAAAAATGTGCCGACCATGGATTCTAGGACACTTGCTGCCTTTGAGAGATTTATCGAGTTACCAGAGCCTATTCTTCAAGAGATTCTGACAGATAAAGCTGAATTGCCAGTTAATTTGCCCAAAGAGCTTCGAGAACTTCTGACCGAATTTGCTTATCGGCCTGGCTCAGTATGAATGACGAAGCGCTCACATGGGTAGGTTCTGTCTTAGACGGAGCCGAAGCCTCAGTTGTTCGAGAGCTTATTGGTAACTCGAGGATGAGCTGTTTGGTAGTGCCCGACGATTCTCAATTGGCAAGAGTTCAAGCAACGTTAAAGTTCTTTGTGCCTGATCATCGGGTGTTAGTTTTCCCGGCGTGGGATTGTCTTCCCTATGACCGGGTCGGCCCGAGCAAGGATTTGATTTCAACTCGATTAAAGACCCTCATGCTACTGCGACAGATAGAGGCAAAAAATGACAGCAAGGCTACAATACTTGTTATTACCGTCAATGCCCTTTTACAAAGAGTGGTGCCAGCCTCTTTTTTCAAAGGGCAAGTTGCTAGATTAAAGGTGGGTATTGCATTCCCGCCCTTAAAGCTTGCGAGGTTTTTAACGCAGGCAGGGTACTCTGGTGTTTCAACTGTTACAGAGCCCGGCGAATTTGCCCAGCGTGGTGGGTTAGTAGATGTGTATCCAAGTGGTGCAAGCAGTCCAGTCCGAATTGATTTTTTTGATGATGAAATTGAAACAATCAAACAATTTGATCCATTAGAGCAAAGGTCCACTAAATCCATAGATGCCATTACTTTACTTCCAGCAAGTGAATTACCGAGCGACGTAGATGCGAAGGAGCGATTTAGACTTGCTTATCGTGCAGAATTTGGAGCTACTGGCCAGAGAGATCCCTTGTATACCGCTATTTCTGAGGGAAGAGCCTATGTGGGGCAAGAACATTGGCAGCCACTTTTCTTTGAAGAAAAACTTCCCTCGATACTTTCGTACATTCCTGATGACGCGCCATTAATACTCGATCGAAACGTGCAAGATGCAGCGATGGCTAGAATAGAGCGCATCAACGATTTCTATCAAGCACGCGTATCCTCGCTTGAAATTGAGAAAGTATCTAAAAAATCGGAGCAGGTCTTTTATTACCCCGTGGCACCCGATACTATGTATTTGGATTTAGGATATTGGGATAGCATAGCAGATACTCGGAGAGTTTGGCATTTGTCAGCGTTCGACTTGCCCGTTCTAGAGGACCTTAATACGAGAGCCAATTTAGTCCAACCAGGCATAAACTTTTCAAGAGAGCGTCAGGACCCGGAGGTGAACCTGTATGAGGCAGTCCGGAATGAAATCCGCTCGCACCAGAAAGCCAGGGGTAAAGTTCTGGTAGGCTGCCTCACCGCAGGATCGCTTGAACGTTTAAAGACCTTGCTATTTGAGGGAGGTTTGCACGTTCAGAGAAATGTTACTCGAATAAATGAGGTTCACGATCTAGAAAAAATGGCGGTGGGCTTTGCAGTTCTGCCGCTAGAGGCTGGATTTCGGATCGAAAATTTACTTGTTGTTACTGAACAAGATATTCTTGGTGAGCGCTTAGCTCGACCACGAAAGCGAAAAAAAGCGGATGCGTTTCTCAAGGATACAGATTCCCTGAATGAGGGGGATTTAGTAGTTCATGTCGATCACGGCATTGGCCGCTATGAGGGACTTGAGACTCTACAAATTGAAGATGCACCGCACGACGTGCTGCTTTTAACCTATGCTGCGGGAGATAGGCTTTATCTGCCTGTTGAAAATGTCGAGTTGCTCTCACGTTATGGTGAGTCAGGGGAGGGGCTTGAGCTCGACAGGCTGGGTTCTAATGCATGGCAGACTAGAAAGGCCAAAGCAAAGAAACAACTATTTGCTATAGCTGAGGGTTTGATGACGGTGGCTGCTGCACGCCAGTTAAAATCAGCACCCTCTTTCGAAGTCTCGAGTGAGCTAATGGCAGAGTTTTCTGCTGGATTTCCCTATGCTGAGACAGATGATCAAATTAATGCTATCGATGAGGTTCTTGAAGATCTAGCCAAAGGGCGTCCTATGGATCGACTTGTGGTAGGGGACGTGGGTTTTGGGAAAACTGAAGTGGCTATTCGAGCGGCATTTGCTGCAGCAATGCAAGGTGGGCAAGTCGCCGTGGTTGTGCCAACCACTTTACTTGCGCGCCAACATTACCAGAATTTTTCGAAACGATTTGAGGGGACATCAATAAGAGTCGAGCATATATCTCGGTTAGTGACAGGAAAATCGCTGCGGGAGGCGAAAGCGCGAATTCAGTTAGGTGAATCGCAAATCGTGATTGGAACTCATGGCGTATTAGCTTCATCATTTAAATATCAGGACTTGGGCTTGGTGATTGTTGATGAGGAGCAGCGTTTCGGGGTTAAGCAAAAAGAGCGGCTAAAGGAATTGCGGGAAAACGTTCATGTCCTGACATTAACTGCGACGCCAATACCTAGAACGCTTCAGCTTGCACTCACTGGCGTGAAGGAATTGTCGTTGATTGCCACTCCTCCGGTAGACAGGTTGTCAGTAAGAACCTTTGTAATGCCTTGGGATCCAGTCATCTTGAGAGAGGCGCTGATGCGAGAGCATTTTCGTGGAGGGCAATCGTTTATCGTTTGTCCACGGGTACGTGATCTTGAAGAAATGCGAGAAAAACTCGAGAAACTTGTTCCTGAATTGAAAGCAGCGGTAGCTCATGGATCCCTCGCACCAAATGAACTTGAAGACATAATGAATGCTTTCACTAACCGAAATATTGATATTCTTCTTTCAACGAATATCGTTGAAAGTGGAATTGATATCGCCACGGCTAATACTTTAATTATTCATAAGGCGCATATGTATGGGCTTAGTGCGCTTTATCAGCTCCGTGGTCGTGTTGGGCGCTCAAAGGAACGCGGTTACGCATATCTAACGCTCCCGCAAGGCCTTCGGATAACACCAACCGCTGAGAAACGTTTAGCGGTAATGAAAACTTTGGATGGCTTGGGAGCTGGGTTCAACTTAGCATCGCATGATTTGGATATCCGTGGTGCAGGTAATCTGGTGGGGGAAGAGCAATCTGGTCACATTAAGGAAGTAGGGGTAGAACTTTATCAATCTATGCTGGAAGAAGCAGTGCAGAAAGCGAAGTTGGGCGCAGATCTTGGGCTGCCAGGGATGGAAATAGCAGATGTTTGGAGTCCTCAAATTAATTTAGGTATGTCGGTGCTGATACCACAAGCCTATGTCAGTGACCTAGGGTTGAGGCTATCACTTTACCGACGTTTGGGTGAATTGAGGTCTGGATATGAAGTCGAAGGCTTTGCCGCAGAGCTGATAGATAGATTTGGTAAAATGCCAAACGAGACCATGAATTTGATTGAAGTCGTCAAGCTTAAGATTTTAGCTAAATCAGCTAATGTCCATAAGGTCGAAGTTGGGCCAAAGGGAGGGCTATTAACTTTCTGGCAGAATAATTTTCCGAAACCTGACGCGTTAATGGATTGGTGCAAGAAGAACGAAGGGCTAATTACCATTCGTCCAGATCAGCGGCTTTTTTACCGGCGAGCTTTTGGCGATGAAGAGTCTAAATTGGGTCCGATAGGTAAATTATTGACTAGTTTATCGACGCTTGCTCAGCATACTTAAGGAAGATTGGGTCGGCATATAAGGGTTTTCTAATTGCCAGCTGTCGTCAGGTGGCATCTTGGTTTGCAAAAGTGATAAGGAGATCATTTAATGAGAGTATCTTTTCTCGGTTTGGGCGTGATGGGCTATCCCATGGCTGGCCATCTAAAGTCTTCTGGGCACAAGGTGACTGTCTTTAATCGGACCACATCAAAAGCTAAAGAGTGGGTAGACCAGCATGGTGGTGGATATGAGGTAAGTATTGAGGCAGCCTGTTCGGGCGCAGATATTGTTTTTGCATGTGTCGGTAACGATAACGATATTGATGCAGTCGCCTCGGCTGCGTTCAAGGCTATGAAACCTGGCGCATTATTTATTGATCACACAACGGCGTCGGCAGTCATGGCTAGGCATCTAGCCAAGCAAGCTCATACCTATAACCTGAGGTTCATAGATGCCCCGGTGTCTGGCGGGCAAGCCGGCGCTGAGCAGGGGCAATTGACAATTATGTGTGGAGGTGCGCCCAAGGACTTCTCAGAGGCAGAGCCAATTTTATTGTCTTATGCAAAATATTGCGGTCTTATTGGTAACGTGGGCTCAGGCCAGCTAGCCAAGATGGTTAACCAAGTAGCGATTGCAGGGCTGGTTCAAGGACTGTCTGAGGCTCTTGATTTTGGCGTTCGTTCTGGACTGGATATGGAGAAAGTATTGCCTGCGATAAAGGGTGGCGCTGCTGGCTCATGGCAAATGTCAAACCGAGGTACCACCATGTTGGTCGGAGAGTTTGAGTTTGGTTTTGCGGTTGACTGGATGAGGAAGGATTTAGCCATGATTATTGAGGAGGCTGAGCGCATCGGCGCAACCCTTGAGGTTACGAGGCTTGTCGATACTTTCTATGCTGAGGTGCAACGGCAAGGGGGCGGGCGCTGGGATACATCAAGCTTAATCCAGCGGTTGAAACCTTAATCTTGCTTAATCTGTTTCACTGATTAAACTCGTTCGAGCAGGGTAATTTAAGAGTTCAAGGTAAAGTATGTTAAAACTTGTCTACTTTAAAATGCGAGCTTTGGCAGAAGCTCCGCAAATGCTAATGAGTTGTTACAATATTGATTATGAGTACGTTATGTCTTGGGATCATTTTGGAGACGACTGGAGTAAGGTTAAGCCAACCTTGGCTTTTAAGCAGCTTCCTATGTTGGAGGTTAATGGAGTGGACCAGATCTGCCAAAGCATCGCCATACTCGACTTTATCGAGCACAAAGCAGGTGTTAAAATAGTGGATCCAATTAAGGCGGCTCAAGGGGCGGCTATTTTGCAAAGTGCACAAGAGCTTTTTGCGCCGCTAAATCCCACTGTAAATTTTGCAATTCTGGATGATTTTGCTGTGAAGAGGGATGCAATGAGGCCTAACCTGAAAAGCAGATTTGATGATTTATCCCGATGTTTAGATGTTAATCCGGGGAGGTTTTTTCTGGATGATACTCCTCGGGCAGCCGAATTTGCTGCCTTCCATCATTTGGATCTATCTAAGCTCATTGATCCTTCTTTAATTGAGGAGTTCCCAAGACTTGAAGAGTTTATATCCGATATTGAGAACATGGCCGCTGTAAAAAAGTATCTTGAAAAGCGTCCTGAGCTTATAGACGTTGGTGTTGAGCCAAAGCTACTAATTGACGGTGTAAAGCATCCAACGGGCGTTCATAAAACATAAATAAGTAAGTTTTGACACTGTCTTACAAGAGATCTTGCCCTTAGCATAAATGCATTTGACGCTTGCCTTCCGTTAGCTGTAGGCAGTTTGAAATGATTCTCGATGTTGCCCATCCACGCGCGCTTTTGCAAGCGTGCCCAGTCTACAAACCATCGCCGTTGAGTGTTGTGAATTTCGGTGAGCGCAAGCTGATAATAAAGGACGAGACAGCGAGAATGAACCTCGGAGCCTTCAAGGCCTTAGGAGGAGTCTACGCGGTCGCTAAATTAATTGAGCGTAAAGTAGGTAGGGCATTATCTGCGACTGAATTTTTCGCCCCTGAGGTCAAAAGTATCGCGGCCAACATGACTTTTGTTTGCGCAAGTGCTGGCAACCATGGGCTTGCGGTGGCGGCTGGAGCTAATTTGTTTGGGGCCAAATCTCGGATCCACCTCTCAAAGACAGTGCCAAATGGTTTCGTAGCGAGATTAAAGCAGCAGGGCGCAGAAGTGGTCCGATCGGGAGATGATTACGAAGCCAGTGTGTCCGCTGCTATATCTGACTCCAAATGCAGTGATGCGACTCATTTAGCGGATGGTTCTTGGCCTGGGTATACCGAACCACCTCGGTTGGTCATGGAAGGATACACGGTTTTGGCAGATGAGATCCGGGAGGTGTTTTCAGGTGTCAGTGAGCTGGCAGGGATGTGGCCAAGTCATGTATATTTGCAGGCGGGTGTAGGGGGGCTTGCCGCCGCAGTTGCGCATCAAATTCGAGTTTCTTGGCTGATGCAGCCTAAAATAGTTGTGGTCGAGCCAGACGCAGCTCCATGCCTTCGCGACAGCGTTCTAGCAGGAGAAATTCTCACAGTCCCTGGTCCAGTATCAAATATGGGACGTTTGGATTGCAAAACGCCATCTCTGTTGGCCTTTGATATTCTCAAAGACTGTGCAGACGAGTGGATATGCATCAGTGATGAGCAAGCTGAAGATGCGGTTAAACTATCAAGTGAGATTGGCTTCAGCACAACGCCTTCAGGTGCAGCGGGACTAGCGGCATGTTTACAGGATGAAGCAGACCTTCCACTCATTATTTTATCAGAGTGTGGGGTTTGACTTGATCGATCTAAAAGAGTTTCGTCGCGATCTTCACTCCCACCCAGAAACGGGCTTTGAGTTAGAGAGAACGCCGCGTTTAATCGCCGAGCAGCTCTCAGAAGCGGGGCTCAAAGTTACAACAGGTGTCGGTCATGCTGGTATTGTGGCAACTCTAGAAGCTGGTCCAGTAGAAACTGCTATAGGTTTTAGGGCAGATATGGATGCATTGCCTATCGGTGAAAGTAATACGTTCGATCATGCTTCCAAAGTATCAGGGAAATTTCATGGCTGTGGCCACGATGGACACAGCACTATTTTGTTAGGTGCAGCCTTGCGATTAGCATCTAACCCTTCGAAATTAGAGCGGACAATACATTTTATTTTTCAGCCAGACGAAGAAAATGGAAATGGAGCCTCTGCGATGATCTCAGATGGTTTGTTTGAGCGTTTTCCAATGTCCGAGATATACGGTTTGCATAACATGCCTGGACTCCCTGTAGGTTCTTTTGCAACGCAAGCGGGTCCGTTTTGTGCCTTCGAAGATAATTTTACTATCGAGGTTAATGGAAGAGGCGGGCATGCATCCATGCCTGAAAAGGCGCTAGATCCGCTTATGCCTGCCGTGGATATCGTTGGTCAGCTCCAAACAATCGTGTCCCGGTCAATTCCACCGCAAGACCACGCAGTTGTATCGGTTACAGAACTTATAACCGACGGCGCACGTAATATCTTACCGAGCAACGTAAAAATTCAAGGAGACTGCCGGGGTTTCACAGAGGCTACCAGTGACACAATTAGATCAAGAATGGGTGAGATTGTGAATGGGATATGCTTGGCTCACGGGGTAACTGGAACACTCACGTACAAAAATTCGTTTCAGCCGCTCATTAATCACCCCAGTCAGGTGTTGTTTGCAGCGCGTGCTGCTCGCAGCGTTGGCGAGATAAATGAGGGGCAGGGGCGTATGGGTTTTTCTGAGGATTTTGCTGAGTTCCTTCTCCACAAGCCAGGTGCATTTGTATTATTCGGGAATGGCACTGAGGGTGAATTTGCTATGCCGCTTCACAATCCAGGCTATGATTTTAACGATCAAGCGATTGAAGTGGGGGTAAACTTCTGGGTTTCTTTGGCTCAGCTAAGCTATTGAAATTAAACAATAATATTAAAAGTAATTTCTTAAACTATTTGCCAAAGCAGACACCCAGAAACGATTACTGTGTGGATAGCTCAGGGATCCTGTATTTTTTTAATAAATCACCTTAAGTGCTTAATGTTGAGTCTGTGTAAACTTCGGGAATCTTAAAGAGTATTAAACACTTATCTGAACTATTCGCCTAAAACTAAAGCCCAATCTAGAGTTGAGAGTTTGCCTTAGCTCATTTTTGCAGCTGACCAGGCAAGATCCATCTCTTCAAGACTATACAAATTTAGGTCACCGCCGAGCAATTTCTCCATCTTTCTGAACCTATCCTCAAACTTCATATTTCCCGCCTTTAGTGCGTCCTCTGGAGCTATTCCTAGCTTGTAACCAAGGCAAACTACTGAGAATAATAGGTCGCCATATTCTACCAGTTGATCTTCCCCCGTAGCTTCGAGAGTTTCTTCTAATTCTTCAACGATCTTTTCGGAGGACGAACGTGCATCTGGAAAGTCAAACCCTATACGAGCTGCGCGTTTAACTAGTTTTTCAGCCCGAAGTAAGGCGGGTAGGGCGCTTGCTACGCCATCGATTGCAGATACTTTTTCTGCTTCCTTTTTAGTAGCTCGTTCAGTCGCTTTAATTGTCTCCCATGCCTGTCTTTGTTGTTCTGCTGATCGGTTCTCGGGGGATGCGAACACGTGAGGATGCCGAGAGATCATTTTATTCGTTATGCTGTCAAAAACTTCCTCTACGGTGAAAAGATTGGCGTCCTCTGCTATCTGTGCTTGAAAGAAGACTTGTAAAAGCAAATCTCCGAGTTCATTTTTTATCTCGTCTGTGTCGTTGCGATTTATTGCGTCAGCGACTTCATAAGCCTCTTCAATCGTATATGGTGCTATC
>CAXQZM010000034.1:0-25876 GCA_964228455.1 Alphaproteobacteria bacterium
TCATTATAGGCAACACTCATTCCCTTCCCGCCGCCGCCAGCAGACGCTTTGATCATAACTGGATAGCCAACTTTATTTGATATCTTTACAGCCTCATCTGCACTTTCAATTAGGCCCATATGCCCAGGAACAGTAGAGACCCCTGCTTCATCCGCAATCTTCTTGGACGTTATCTTATCGCCCATCGATTCAATCGCGAGTTTGCCTGGGCCAATAAAAGCAACGCCAGCCGCATCAAGAGTATCTGCAAAAATTGGATTTTCAGATAAAAATCCATAACCTGGATGAACAGCATCTGCACCCGATTCCTTTACTGCAGCCATAACCTTAGAAATGTCGAGATATGACTCAGAAGCCTGCGCTGGCCCCAAATATACCGAGTGATCAGCCTCTAAAACATGAAGCGCTCTCGTATCCGCATCTGAATAAACCGCGACCGTTTCAATGCCTAGTGCACGAGCAGTTCGGATAACACGGCAGGCAATTTCACCCCGATTTGCGATGAGTATCTTGGTTATTTTATTGCTCATAATGGAATATTCCCGTGCTTACGCTCAGGTCGAGGTTCCTTTTTATTTTTTAAGCGATCTAAACCCCTGATGAGTCTTAAACGGGTGTTTCGTGGAAAAATTACCTCGTCTACAAAGCCACGTTCTGCAGCCCTGAAAGGGCTAGCAAACCGTTCTTGATACTCAGCTTCATGCGCGGCAATTTTATCGAGATCCCCCTTATCTTGTCGGTACAAAATCTCGACAGCGCCTTTTGCGCCCATTACCGCGATTTCTGCGGTAGGCCACGCGTAGTTCAGATCGGCGCGTATATGCTTGGACGCCATAACGTCATACGCCCCTCCATACGCTTTTCTGGTGACTACGGTTATTGTTGGAACAGTTGCCTCTGCATAAGCGTAGAGGAGCTTCGCACCATGCTTGATAATACCGCCATATTCTTGAGCCGTGCCAGGCATAAATCCCGGGACGTCCACAAATGAGCAAATCGGAATGTTAAACGCATCACAAAACCTTATGAATCTCGCTGCTTTCCGAGAAGAATCGTTATCGAGCACTCCCGCAAGGACCAAAGGTTGATTGGCTACTACGCCAACGGTCCCGCCATCTAAGCGAATAAAACCAATTAAAATGTTCTTTGCGAAATCAGGTTGAATTTCAAAGAAGTCCCCCTCATCTGCCACGGACAAAATAACCTCACGCATATCATAAGCTGCTTGCGAAGTGTCAGGGACAATCGTGTCCAGTGTCTCAATTACTCTTGCAGGGCTATCTATCGTAGCGGTCTTTGGAGTGGCTTCCCTATTGGATCCAGGTAAAAAAGTCATGAACCGCCGAAGCTCAATTAAAGCGTCAACGTCATTATCAAAAGCTTTGTCAGCTACCGATGATTTTGATGCATGAATTGATGCGCCGCCGAGCTCTTCCTGCGTAACGATCTCACCGGTCACAGTTTTTACAACATCAGGCCCCGTAACGAACATATACGAGGTGTCTTTAACCATGAAAATAAAGTCAGTTAGCGCAGGTGAATAAACAGCCCCACCCGCGCTTGGTCCCATTATCATAGAAATTTGTGGAATAACTCCTGATGCTTGTACATTTCGCCAAAACACCTCAGCATAACCGCCCAAGGAAGCGACTCCCTCCTGTATTCGCGCGCCGCCAGAGTCACTCAGGCCAATCAATGGTGCACCATTTTTTACGGCAGCATCCATAACTTTGCAGATTTTCTCCGCGTGAGTTTCCGAGAGGGAGCCCCCAAAAACGGTAAAATCTTGGCTAAAAAGATATACTAATTTACCTGCGATCGTGCCCGATCCAGTGACCACCCCGTCACCTGCGATATGTTTGTCCGACATTCCAAAATCAGCGCACCGGTGAGCCTTGTACATGTCATACTCTTCAAAACTACCTGGATCTAAGAGAACCTCAATTCTTTCACGTGCGGTTAATTTGCCGCTAGCATGCTGCTTATCAATTCTTGCTTGACCGCCGCCCATGTAGGCCTCTTGACGACGATCAGCTAGCTCCTTGTGTATGTCTCCAGCCATTAAAGAGCCTCCAACACTTCTTCAACGCTCGACGCGCTGCACGCTAGACCTTCTTCAACGCCAAAGTAGCCAACTTTACCATTTATTATTACCGACGCATAGCGCTTACATCGCAACCCCATTCCAGCGGATGTTAAATCTAGCTGGAGTCCTAAAGCCTTAGTCAACTTACCTGAGCCATCTGCTATCATTGTTATGTCAGGGCTACCCAAATCTTTTGCCCACGCCGCCATTACAAAAGCATCATTAACGCTATGCCATGCAACCGCGTCGACACCTTTCGCTCGTAATTCACCACTTCGTTCGATAAACCCAGGGATGTGCGTGCGGGAACATGTGCTAGTAAACGCCCCTGGTCCTCCAAAAATAACACATGTTTTGCCATCGAACCATTTACCCAAGTCTAAAGGCTTTGGTGTTCCCCTTTCATCCGGTGATAAAACGGTATGTGCGGGATAGTGATCACCAACTGATATTCTCATGTCAGCCTCCTGTGGTTAAAGTTCCGAGCCGTTAGCACTCTAAAGCTTGCAATTAAAGACTACGATCCAACGCCGCTCGTATAGAATCTATTGTTAAAATTGATGGTAATATTTCCCCCTCACGCAAGTTTGGGCCAAAAATTAGATTTAGTGGAAGGGCGTTTCTCCCATGCAGTGACATGAATTCACTGACGTTATCGGCCATCAGATCTGCGTTGATTGTAAATATTTGAGCTTTATAACCCTCTAGCAGAATCCGCGTTTTTTCAGTGTCAAGAACTAGTGCCTTATTTGTAAGGCACGTTGCACACCAATACGCTGTCACATCAACGAGCACGGTATTACCTGCTGAGACTAATTCATCTATTTCCCTTTGGTAGTTTCTAGCTAACTCTAAAGGGTCCGGAGTTTGAGTTGCCCGCGGTACGAGGAACACCATTAACAATAAAATTACTAAGGACCATCTCCGCCACTTGCTCGCTCGAAAAGCGAGTAACGACAACACGCAGCCTAAAAAAAATATTAATAGCGCCAATTGTGTAATTTGATGAGCAGCGATTAAAAAAATATAAGCTAGTGTTAGAACCAGGCCAACTCCAATAATGGGCTTAACCCAAGAAATCCAGGGCCCTGGTTTCGGGATCAAACTCCCAAAACCTGGCATTAAAGCAACCAAGATATAAGGTAATGCTAGGCCAACTCCCATCGTGGTTAGGAGCGCCACTAAAGTTACACCCCCACTTGAAAACGCCACAGCTAAGGCCGCAGCAAGAAGCACCCCAGCACACGCACCCCCCATTAGTGCTGCAACAACGCCAGCTAGGACATCTCCCAAACGACCTTTTTTCTGCAATCCAAGTTGGCTCAACGAGCTTGGTAGAGCAAACTCATACCACCCAAATGAATTTGCGATAAAAAGTACAACAGCTACTCCAAGAACCACAGTCGTTTGCGGAAACAGCATACAGGCCCCAAGTGACTGCTCTATTACTGTTAGGATCTGTGCCACCGCTAGCCCGATGCCAGTCAAAGTAAAAGTACCAACGATTCCAAAAGCCGTCCAACCAAATGATGTCCTCAATTCTCTAAGAGAATCAGCGGTAGACCTACTTGTAAAGGCGCTCAGTTTCAAAAAAACAATCGGAAGGACACAAGGCATCACATTTAATAGCAGTCCCCCAACAAACATTAGGACGGCAGTCCCGAAAATGGAAATCCAATATTGATCTTCTAATGATCTTCTAGGAAGCGATTCCACGTCATTCTGGTTATAAATTGCTCCATCAGTTAAGTTGAGTTCACTATGGAGCTTATCATAGCTTCTCATGCTAGTTGGATCATGAACCTCTGGCCCGCCAGGGCCATTAGTGAATACCCTAGCAGTCTTGATGAACTCCAGATCAATCACGTTTGAACCAATTAGATAACTAGCTTGAAGCCCCTCAGTCGTGTATTGCGCCGTCTCAAGGAAGAAACCCGCGCGCGCCGCCTCTGCATCAGCCTCCAAAATAAAATCTGAGCGTTGAGCCGTATCGAGTGATATTAACTGGCGCTGCTGATCAATAACAAAAGACGGCTGTTTAAGAACTGGCCTCGGGATAGAGAGCAACGCTTTTGAAACTTTGTCTAATACTAACTCATCTCTGTCGACGCTATTAGGCAAGTCAAAGTTCGCGCGGGTGGGAATACACTGAGTTGCAGAACAGATTGCAAGCGCGACTGTGAGCTGACCGCCTTCATTCGTTAGCAACCCAGGAAATAAGACTCTATCTTCGTATCCATAAGACGGAAAACCCTGAAGCTCGCCTCGTTTTGGCCAAGGAAAAAAGAACTCAACATGGTCACTAATGAACTCTGTCGGTTGGCCGACTGGTCCTGCATACGACCAGTATATCTTCCACTCCGGATCAAGCTCAATTTCGAAACCAATTACTTTTTCACTGCTTAAAAGGCGAGCGCGTGCATGCGGCAACTCCTGCCAGATACCAATCTCGGCACAACTAAAACTTGCGCAAAACATTGACGAAACCGCGACCAATGTCCGCAAGAGATTGATTCTATTGAAAATCATACTCACGCGCTTAATATTATAACATGTAACATGACAATGACTACGACGTCAGATGAAAAATAATTGAGTATGGACAAACATTTGATTGAAACACGAGCATTAGAACTCATCGAGTTGAAGTCGATGAAGGGTCTTTTTCTTGCTGCAACGCCAGTAATGGAAGATAGTCGCTTCATCGAAACACTAATACTTATGGTTCATCATGATGATAAAGGCGCCGCAGGTTTCGTTATCAACACACCTGTTTCAAACCTGAGTTTTTATGAACTTTTGGAGCAACTCAAAATAGAGAACCCAGAGGGGGTCTCCAACCACATTGTATTCCAAGGCGGCCCCGTGCAGGCTGGCAATGGCTTTGTAATATACGAGGGTTCAATGGGTTTGCGGGACGAAATGCACATAGCAGACAGTTTGTTTTATTCACGGTCGATTGAGAGCCTCAAGAGAATTGCAGAAGGTCGCGGCCCAGAATACTACAGTATTTGTCTAGGGAGAGCGGAATGGGGGCCCGGTCAATTAGAAGAGGAATTGAGAGAAAATGTTTGGCTACCAGTTCCCCTAGAAAGCCAGTTAGTTTTTGGTGAGGTTCCAGAAAACGTCTGGGCCAATGCCCTGAGAAAGCAAGGAATTAGCGCCGCCAATTTCACTAACGTAGCTGGACACGCTTAAAGACGACCTTAATAATTTATAGTTTCTACAATGGTGACTCTATAACCAACAAAGGGCATATCACTGCATCAATTACCTGTTTGCCTGTATGTTCAAAGTTGACCGTCACTTTATTCGCGATTACTGATTGAACATGGCCTAGCCCCCACTCTGGATGACTTTGGACGCGGACCACAGCCCCTGGAACTAGGTCAAAATCTAGAGTTACCATGACGACGGTGCAAACCTTGGACAATTTGAGCCAGTAGCAGAAGCATTCACCACCGTATTTTCAGCCCCCAACTCGACAATGCGGCTGCAGGTTAATTGCCTACCCTCCCCCAGAAGAAAAACTCCTTCGAACTCGATGTTATCAGTTATCTCTTTTTCAACATTTAACCTTGGGACACCTTCATAAGAGATCTCCGTTTCTGTCCAAATAAGAAGTTCACGGCCATTATCTACGCGCTCTTCTGTAGGAAAGCCCCACTTATTAATAATCTCTGATTCAGATAGACCAATCTGGGAGTGCATGACCTCCACCACGGTTTGACTCTCGCAGCCAGTCAGGCAGGAAATAAAACCCAACGAAAATAAAAATTTAGATGTAAACGATATCTTCAACTTCATAATACCTGGTGCCACTAGGAGTCTTTACCTCAACATCATCGCCAACAGCCCTTCCCATTAGGGCTCGAGATATTGGCGCACTTAGCGACAGGCGATTTTCCCGAATGTCAGCCTCAGGTTCTCCAACTATTTGATATTTTTTAGATTCGTCAGTTTCCATATCCAGCAAAGTTACTGTGGCGCCAAACTGGATCTTAGTATGATCAACGGTTGCTAAATCTATAACCTCAGCACGAGAAATATAGGCCTCCAGCTCTCCTATACGTCCTTCAAGAAAAGATTGCTTGTCACGTGCAGCATGATATTCTGCATTTTCAGATAAATCACCATGTTCGCGTGCCTCGGAAATCTGCGCGATTACCGCGGGGCGATCAACAGTTTTTAGTTGCTTAAGCTCCGCTTCCATCCGCGCGAAACCCACAGCGGTTACTGGATACTTATCCATGTTAAACTCTCTTAAGGTAATACAGTGGGGTTAATATAGTTATATCATGCAGTGCTTTGTAGTGCTTCAACAACTAAGTCGTTCACTTTTGCTGCTTGTATAGCCGCAACTCCAGCTTTGCCTCCGGCAAGCGTTGTAAAATATGGAATGCGGCGTGCAACTGCCGTCATGCGTATTTCTCTTGAATCACTGATTGAGCGTAATCCTTCAGTGGTGTTTATCATCAAGGCAATCTCACCGTTCTTCATTGTATCAACAATATGAGGGGATCCTTCTCGCACCTTATTTACCCGGGTAGCATCCAAACCTGCGTTAGCGAGGACTTCTGCGGTACCCTTTGTTGCAACTAGATTAAAACCAGCATCAGCAAGAGCCTGTCCAATATCTGCTGCCAAATGTTTATCGGAAGCTTTCAAGGAAATAAAGGCGGTGCCCGACTCTGGGAGTTTTACGCCAGCTGCCAACTGCGATTTATAGAACGCCATCGGAAAACTTATATCCCGACCCATTACTTCCCCTGTAGAGCGCATCTCCGGTCCCAAAACAGGATCAAACCCTGGAAATCGATCGAACGGAAATACAGCTTCTTTTACGCACACATGTTTAAGCTTACGCTCAACTAAGCCGAAACTGTCAAGCTTCTCGCCTGCCATAATTCGAGCAGCTATTTTAGCAATTGGAACATCGGTGGCCTTTGCCACGAATGGTACCGTACGTGAAGCTCGAGGGTTCACCTCCAAAACATACACTTCCCCATCATGCGGCGTCACGGCAAACTGAATATTCATAAGCCCAACAACGCCCATAGCTAGCGCTATTTTGGTCGCTTGCTCTCGCATGGTGCTTATAGCATCCATCTGAAGGCTGTATGGAGGGAGGGAACAGGCGGAGTCACCGGAGTGAACGCCTGCCTCTTCAATATGTTCCATAATCCCCGCGATATAAACCTTCTCTCCATCACAAAGAGCGTCAAGATCGACTTCAATCGCGTTGCCCAAATATGTGTCTACTAGCACCGGACTATCGCCAGATACACTAACGGCTGTCTCGATATAACGCTTCAGACCTGCCTCATCCTGCACAATTTCCATTGCTCGGCCACCAAGGACATATGATGGCCTTAACAGCACAGGGTAACCGATCTCCGCCGCTACGATAGCGGCTTCCTCTGCAGAGGTAGCTATTCCGTTTGCCGGCTGGGAGATTTCCAGTTCTTGCATCAGCTTTTGAAAACGCTCACGATCCTCTGCTAGATCGATCGCGTCAACAGTCGTGCCCAATATGGGGATCCCCTCTTCGTATAGTCTGGAGGCCAGTTTAAGTGGAGTTTGACCGCCAAACTGAACAATAGCACCATGAAGCACTCCCTTCGACTGCTCAAGCCTTGCTAATCCTAGTACATCCTCTACCGTTAAGGGCTCGAAGTATAGGCGATCTGAAGTGTCATAGTCGGTAGAAACTGTCTCTGGGTTACAGTTAACCATCAGCGTCTCGTACCCCGCCTCTTTTAAAGCGTACGCCGCATGAACACAGCAATAATCAAACTCAATTCCTTGACCTATCCTATTAGGTCCCCCGCCAATTATGAGAACCTTTTTTCGGTTACTTGGCTCAGCTTCATTTTCTGCAAGACCATTAAGGCCTCCTTCAAAAGTTGAATAGAGATAAGGAGTTGTAGATGGGATTTCCGCTGCGCAAGTATCGATCCTTTTAAAAACCCTTTGCAACCCAAGTCTCCTGCGCGCATCGAGAACAGATTTTGCCGTTCGCCCAGTAAGTTGTGCAAGTCGCTCGTCAGAGAACCCCATTGATTTCAAAGATTGAAATAGCGGTATTGTGTTAGGGAGCCCTTTCTTGGCCACCTCAATTTCTGCGATCACTAAGTCTTCTATCTCTTTCAGGAACCAGGGATCAATACTTGTGGCACCATGAACGTCAGCGACAGTTAAGCCCCTACGAAACGCCTCTGCTACATATAAAATCCTATACGGAACATGTTCGCGGAGGAGATCTAGTAAATGTTCTTCATTAATTTCCTCGCCCTTTAACGCCGGGGGCGAGGACAATCCTTCTAAACCCTCCTCCAAGGACCGAAGGGCTTTTTGTAGGGATTCTTTAAACGTACGTCCTAGCGCCATAGCCTCGCCCACTGACTTCATCGACGTCGAAAGCCTGGGCTCGGTCGTACTAAACTTTTCAAATGTGAAGCGTGGTATCTTAGTTACCACATAATCTATCGTTGGTTCAAAACTCGCGGGTGTTACTTTTGTAATGTCATTCGTTAGCTCATCTAAATGATATCCAACTGCGAGCTTGGCAGCAATCTTAGCAATTGGAAAACCCGTGGCTTTGGAAGCGAGCGCTGATGATCTCGAAACGCGGGGGTTCATCTCAATTACAACTTGGCGACCAGATTTAGGATCAACAGCAAACTGTACATTAGACCCACCGGTATCCACCCCGATCTCTCGCAGTACAGCTATAGAAGCATTACGCATTACCTGATACTCTTTGTCCGTTAGGGTTAAAGCAGGTGCAACGGTGATCGAGTCACCAGTGTGAATACCCATTGGATCAATATTCTCAATGGAACATACTATTATGCAGTTATCAGCCCCATCTCTAACGACTTCCATTTCAAACTCTTTCCAGCCAAGGACAGATTCCTCAACCAACACTTCAGAAACAGGCGAAAGTCTTAAACCATTAGCTACTATCTTCAGATAGTCTTCCCTATTGTAGGCAATTCCACCTCCCTGGCCCCCAAGGGTAAATGATGGACGGAGAATAACTGGGAGCCCAACGTGGGCCAGAGCAGAATCGGCTTCATCAATATTAGTAATTAAGCGGGACCTAGGACTCTCAAGACCAATCTTATCCATCGCGTCTCTAAACTTCAGCCTGTCTTCTGCTTTTTCAATGGACTCGGCCCTAGCACCGATTAGCTCCACCCCATATTTATGTAAAACGCCCTGCTTCTCTAACTCCAGAGCGGTATTTAAACCCGTTTGGCCTCCCATAGTCGGGAGCACCGCATCGGGCCGCTCTTTAGAAATGATCTTTGCAACAACTTCAGGCGTAATTGGTTCAATGTAAGTTGCATCAGCTAATTCCGGATCGGTCATTATCGTTGCCGGATTTGAGTTAACAAGAATAACTCTGTAGCCCTCCTCTTTAAGGGCTTTCACAGCTTGTGTCCCAGAATAGTCAAACTCACACGCTTGACCGATTACAATTGGCCCCGCTCCAATTAGAAGAATTGATTTGATATCAGTACGTTTTGGCATGCGCCCGCCTATAGGCAGGTGGTGATAGGAATGCGAGACCTGAAAACTATGTTTTCAACACATTTTTCCAAGATCTTCAAAAGCGCCCTGAGCATAAGCATTCACTAATTCCTCTAAGGTCAAATATCCATCGTTGGATTGATCCGCTCGTTCAAACCCCAGTTCTAGACAATCTACAATCCTTTCCTTCCCAAATAGCAAAACTGCCATCCTGGTCTGCGTAGGCCTCTCCTTTTGAGATTTATCAATAAATCCATCAATAAACTCTTTATCCAACAAATAAGTGTCACCATCTAAATCGTAGGTCTGAAAAAAACTTTCAGCCTGAGCGTAATCTTCTCCCGTTTCAGCCAAACTTACTCGGGCGCCGAAAACTAGAGCGAAAAAGGTTAGTAACCTAAAGATTATCATAAAGAGGCAAAAAACTTTTCAAATAGATACATCGAGTCTTGTGGCCCTGGACTTGCTTCCGGATGGTATTGAACAGAGAAAATCGGACGGTCCTTATGCCTTAGGCCTTCATTTGATCCATCAAAAAGGCTACGATGAGTCACAATTATGTCAGAAGGTAGGCTATCTTCATCAACTTCAAAACCATGATTCTGAGAGGTTATTTCAACCTTACCAGTCTCTAAATCCTTCACCGGATGGTTTCCCCCACGATGGCCTAAGCGCATTTTCCGTGTCTTGCCCCCTAGCGCTTGCGCCAGAATCTGGTGTCCTATGCAAATACCAAATATTGGTAAATTAGCTTCAATTAGCTCTTTAATAACACCTGCGGCGTAAGCTCCTGTTGCAGCTGGATCGCCAGGGCCATTTGAGAGAAAAACACCATCAGGGTCATGCTCCAAAACATCCTCAGCTGTCGATGTCCCCGGAACAACAATCACCTCGCAACCTGTAGATGCGAGACATCTCAAAATATTATGTTTCGCCCCAAAATCAAACGCAACCACTCGCTTTGATGGACTTAGTATCTGGCCGTAACCAGATTCCGGTTTCCAACGGCCAGTATTCCAGGTGTAGGTCGACTTCGTGGTAACGGCTTTCGCTAAATCCATGCCCTCTAACCCCGGCCAGTCTTTTGCTTGTTGAAGTGCGGAAGTTAGGTCTATTTTTCCATTAGTAGAATGAACAACTATACCCGTTGGCGCACCTTTGTCTCGAATTAAACGAGTGATTGCACGAGTATCGAGGCCTGATATTCCCGTAAGACCTTGTTCGCTCAACCAACCGCTAAAATATTTTAAGGATCTATAATTCGATGGATCAGTTGGATCCGCTTTGACAATACAACCTCGCGCTACAGAGTTTCTGCTCTCTAAATCGTCTGGAGTTGTTCCAACATTCCCGATATGTGGAAACGTAAAATTGATAATTTGACCTGCATAGGAAGGGTCAGTGAGTATTTCTTGGTATCCAGTCATTGAGGTGTTGAAACATACCTCTCCAACAGCTTCCCCCACACGACCAAGTCCATAACCCCAAAATACACTTCCATCATCTAGGATAAGAGCAGCGGTAGCCGCCTGTGGCTGAGGGAGAGCGTCTTGGAGAGTTGGCATGACCGCCCCATGTCAAAGGGGAAGCTGATAATCAAGAGGTCAAAAGCTAGAATATCAAACTTTCAAGCGGTTGCTCTAAATCTATGGTGGACCGCATCCAAATAGCCTTTGTGAGACTTGTTGTTGTAACCATGCGGAAACTCCGTTAACTCCGGCTATATAAAATAAGGAAGATATTTCGAAAATGATCCTCAGAACCCGGCTTTCTAAAGATTTGAAAGACGCCATGCTAGCAAGGGATACCAACAAGCTGAAGACCTTGAGGCTTATACAAACAGAAATAAAACGAGCAGATATTCATTCAAGAACCGAGGGCAACGGTGCAGAAATTGATGAGTCTGCGATAATGGCGCTCATGCATAAAATGATTAAGCAGAGGCACGACGCTATATCGATATACACAGAGAATGGGAGATCCGACGCCGCCGAAGCTGAAGCCCATGAAATAACAGTAATAGACGCTTATTTGCCAGCTCTATTGACTGAAGAGGAAACAAAAAGCGCGATTGAGACCATTATCGCTCGCCTAGGAGCTTCCACCAGATCGGATATGGGCAAGGTGGTGGGCGCGTTGAAAGCCGAACACCCAGGCCAAGTAGATATGAAATTAGGTTCTAAACTAATTAAGGACGCACTACCCTAGCTGTATAAGGAATACGCCAACCACTGCTATACCTGCTCCTACAAATGCGATAGTTGCCGGCCGTTCTTTCGTCCAAATCCAGATTAGTGGCAATATCCAAATTGGCGTAGTTTGAGATAAAGCTGATATTAGACCAACCTCTGATCCTAGAGATTGAGCCCAAACCAAAATCGTCATCCCTAACCCAATTCCCCAAACCCCCGACAAACACGCAAGAAACCACGCACGTGTTGAAGGCGCACTTGCTGGTTGCATGGCACTCCAACCAAACGTTGCTAAAGCATTCAATGCAACCGCCGCGATCCCAACGCGTAAAGCTGCCACTAAAATAACTGGTGGTTTGTTAGCTGGAGCAACATCAATAACAAAGTCCGACAAGACTAGTCCAACAGCCTGACAAAGCGCTGCTGTCAGTGATAGTCCGACGCCAATCCATAGAGGCCCCCTGACCTGTTCCCAGGTGTGAATAAGGTCCCTTCTTTTTCCATAAAGAATTGCAATTAGCACCCCAATCAACACAAGAAGTACTCCGACCCATTCCGAAAAGTTTATTTCATCTTTACCGACTGCAACCGCTAGGATTCCTGTGATTGGAGCATTCAGGGCGAAAATCATCGCATTGCTGCGTGGTCCCAATCGATCTCATGCAGCAAAAAGCGCTGTATCAACTAATAATATACCGATAAATCCTGAGCACAAAATCAGCGCTGTAGCCTCCCAGCTCATCAAATCGAAAGAATCACTAAAAAGAAGAGCTGCCCCAATTACTATGACTACAACGTTTTGACGAACACGTGCAAACGCAAAAGCACCGAATACCCTAACGGGATATGCTGAAATAAGGCCTGACACTGCCCAGATGAAACCGACGCCAAGTGCTAAGAGTTCCGCAAAAAAATTCACTTTTCGTCCTTAAGCCAGGTATTCAACGCTGACACCCCCAATCTTTATTAGTAAGACACCAAGATGGGTTTTCCACCACAGTTTCTCGATGATATCCGTGCGCGCTTAACATTGAGCGATATTGTGGGTCGTCATGTTGCTTTAAAGCGAAAGGGACGAGAGTGGACGGCCTGCTGCCCTTTCCATAAAGAAAAGACACCATCTTTTTTTGTAAATGATGAGAAGGGGTTCTACCATTGCTTTGGGTGTGGAATGCATGGCGATCACATTGGTTTCTTAATTGAATCTCAAGGATTGTCTTTCATGGACTCAGTTAAAACTCTTGCTGATGAGGCAGGCCTAACCATTCCAGAAATGAGGCCTGAGGAGATAGAAAGAGAGAAGAGCCGGAGATCCCTTAATGAAGTAATGGAACTCGTTACAAAGTTTTATGAGGTAACTTTGAGGGGACCGGAGGGGGAGGTTGCTAGAACCTATCTTCAAAGCAGAGGAATAAATGCAGACACGGTAAAAAAATTTCGACTGGGTTTTGCAAAGGATGGCGCTCTCTCAGCGGCGATGGCTCAGCGGAACATATCCGAAGATACACTTATTGAGCTTGGGTTACTCCGAAGATACGATAACCGGCCGAAGCCTGTCGAGGTATTCCGCGACAGGTTAATGTTTCCAATAACTGACAGACAAGGAAACGTAAACGCTTTTGGCGGGAGATTGCTAGGGCGTGGGGAACCAAAGTACCTTAATAGTCCCGAAACTGCCTTGTTTAAAAAGGGGCGTCAGCTTTATGGTCTCGCGCAGGCTCGAAGGGCGGCTTTTGATAGCAAGCACGTCATCGTAACGGAAGGTTACATGGATGTCATTGCCCTCTCACAAGCAGGCCTCCCACAAACAGTGGCGCCTCTTGGAACGGCTATTACTGAAGAACAGCTTATGATTCTCTGGAAATTAGTCCCAACACCGACCTTAGCGCTAGATGGAGATAGAGCAGGAAGGGCAGCCGCAAACAGGGCAATCTCTAGAGCTTTACCAATTTTAAAGCCTGGGCTCTCACTAAAGTTTGCCTGGTTACCTGATGGCGAAGACCCGGACTCATTAGTTTCAGCAAGAGGCCTAAACTCATTTTCGGGCCTCATTGCTAATGCTCTCCCACTATCCGAAGCTTTATGGCAAGCGCACTTTTTGCCTCCTCCAAATACACCGGAAGAGAGAGCTGGCTCATGGCATATGCTCCAAAAAGATTTGGCTCAGATAACCGACCAGACAGTACGTGGCGCTTTTTCTGCTGAATACGAGCAAAAATTTGCAAATGAATTTGGCATCAGAAATATGGCTCACCAGGACACAGGTGCAAAAAAATTTGGTCGAAAGAGCCAAGATAAAAAACCATTGAAAAGATACGAGAAAATAGGCCTCGATCGCAGTTATGGCTTGAGCGTTGTTGGCCTAAGACGAGCCAATGAGGCAATTCTAATAACATTACTCTTGAACCACCCGGAGTGGACACTCAGTGCGATTGGTGATCCAACTTCACATCAATTCTCTGATCCCGAGATGAACAAATTAATTCAATCCATTTTTATATCTGCCGTCCGCCTACCGACACTTGACAAGGAGGCTGTCCATACCCATGTGCGCAATGCGGGTTTGGGTGCAACGATCGCGCAGTTTGACACTAGTTCAATGCGCACCAAAGCGGGTATTACAGACACCCAACTCAGCAAAGAAGAATTTAGCGCCAAGGTTTTGGACATTTGGGGCAAGTTAACAGGACCGACTTCTAGGCCTAAACCAAGGCTTCGTTGAGGATTTGCTTGCTACGTGAATGACATGACCTTGCGAAATAAGGATTATTTCTTATGGCCAAAGAGCCCGCAAAGAAGACTAAAAAAGGGGCTATTTCGGCCCTGTCGAAAGAGACAAAAGCTGAGATCACAAAGTTTCTTCGTGCCGCAAAAAAGAAGGGTACTTACACCCTCGAAAAGATAAACTCCATTGTTCCTGCGGACAGCAACGCTACTGAGGCCATAGAAGAACTTCTCGAAAAGCTTGAAACGGCAGGTGTAAAACAGGTCGAAAAAGAAGAAGAAGAAGAGAAAGCTGAGGCCGGCGGAAATGTGGCCGAGGATGAAGGCGGTCGTAATGACGACCCAGTTCGAATGTATCTTAGAGAGATGGGCGCTGTTGATTTGCTCACTCGCGAAGGCGAAATCTCAATTGCTAAAAGAATTGAGATCGGTCGCGAAGATATGATTGGTGGTATTTGTGAATCACCACTTACATTCAATGCACTAACTCTTTGGGCGGAAGCGCTAAATAAAGAAGAAATTTTACTTAGAGATATTATTGACCTCGACGCGATGATGGATCGTGAGCCCGATGACGCTGCTTTAGATGCAGAGGAAGCAGCCGAAGATGAAGATGACGAGGCCACGGAGAGTAAATTAGATTCCTCTGGGCTAGAGAAGACAGGCACTGAAAAAAACGCTGAGGAGAATTCAACAAAAGCAAATGACGACGATGAGGATGACGATGACCAGGGTGGATTCATGTCACTTACGGCCATGGAACAAGTCCTCCGGCCGCGTGTTCTTGAACAGCTCTCTCAAATAACCAAAACACACAGCAAGCTTTTAAAAGCTCAAGAAAAACGTCTTGAGAGAGTTCTAGCAGGAAAAAAAGTACCCGCTCCCACCGAAAAAGCATATCAATCTGTTAAAGCTCAACTGATTGGCTACATGAATGCCGTTCGATTAAATAACGGGCGCCTAGAACAGCTAATCGATCAGCTCTACGGACTCAATCAAGCAATGATTAACGCTGAGGGCAAGCTTTTGCGGCTAGCTGAACGTTGCGGTATTGGTAGAGTTGATTTTCTGCGGTCATATTACGGTGGTGAGAATGATCCCAGTTGGTTGGAGTCCGCTGCAAAAAAATCTTCAAATTGGAAAAAGTTTTCTGTGGCGATGATAAAGCATGTCGCCCCCCTTCGCGAACAGGTATCTAGCGTATCAGATAAGACCGGTCTTCCGATTGCAGAATTCCGGCGAATTGTGGGCATAGTTCAAAAAGGTGAACGCGACAGCCGTATAGCTAAAAAAGAGATGATTGAAGCTAATTTGCGCCTAGTGATCTCAATTGCAAAGAAATATACTAATCGAGGGCTGCAATTTTTGGATCTGATTCAGGAAGGAAATATTGGTCTGATGAAGGCCGTCGATAAGTTCGAATATAGACGCGGCTATAAGTTTTCTACTTACGCAACTTGGTGGATCAGACAAGCGATAACTCGTTCCATCGCTGATCAGGCCCGAACTATCCGAATTCCGGTCCATATGATTGAGACAATAAATAAAATTACGCGAACCAGCCGGCAAATGCTGCACGAATTTGGTCGCGAAGCGACTCATGAGGAACTATCCGCCCGTTTGCACATGCCTTTAGATAAAGTTCGCAAAGTCATGAAGATTGCGAAGGAACCAATCTCCCTTGAGACGCCGATTGGAGATGAAGAAGATTCACATCTAGGCGACTTCATACCAGACGAAAATGCGATCATACCAATAGACTCAGCAATCAACACAAACCTTAAAGAGTCCACAACAAGAGTCTTATCGTCACTAACCGCAAGAGAGGAGCGTGTTTTACGGATGCGCTTTGGTATTGGTATGAATACGGACCATACCCTCGAAGAGGTCGGACAGCAGTTCAGTGTGACCCGAGAGCGCATACGCCAAATCGAGGCCAAGGCCTTGCGGAAGTTAAAACATCCCTCACGGTCCCGAAAACTCAGATCATTTTTAGATCACTAGGGGCTGTTAAACACTTTTTTTGGGTACACGGTGGCCGCTTTAAAGGTTGGCTTTAGCATGAAATGTTCATATGTGAAAACAAAGTGAACATTGGAAACAGGTAATGATACGCAACCGTCGCGCTAAAATTGTCGCCACCCTTGGCCCAGCCTCAAATAATCCCACTACCCTGCAGAGGCTTTTTCTTTCAGGCGCGGATGTATTTAGGCTTAACTTTTCACACGGGGAACATGAGACCCATGCCCAGACACATACGATGGTTAGAGATCTTGAGAAGATATTGGGCCGTAACTCTTGCATTCTAATGGACGTTCAAGGCCCAAAATTAAGACTAGGCACATTCAAGAATAAAAAGGTGAGCCTTACTAAGAACCAACCATTTACCTTATATCTTGCGAACCGTGATGGGGATGAAGTAGGTGCCACTTTACCTCATCCTGAAATATTTAAGGCCGTCGAACCAGGCCAACGCCTTTTGCTAGACGACGGTAAAGTCCGTTTGCGTATTAAGAAAGTTAGTGAGGAAAAGATCGAAACAGTTGTAGAAGCTGGATCCTCTCTTTCAGATAGGAAAGGCGTTAATGTACCGGATGCTGTGCTCGGGCTCTCTGCCCTAACTGAAAAAGATAGGCGCGACTTGAAATTTGGCCTGGCCCTAGGCGTTGAATGGGTAGCCCTATCATTTGTTCAAAAACCTGAAGATGTAATCGAGGCACGCAAAATAATCGGAGATCAGGCGCTAATTTGTATAAAGATGGAGAAGCCATCCGCAATCGAACATCTTGATGAGCTAGTAACATTGGCGGATGGTATGATGGTCGCTCGCGGTGATCTAGGCGTTGAACTCCCCCCTGAAAAAGTACCCGCTGCACAGCAAGCGATAATCGCAGCGTGCCGGCGTGCTGGCAAGCCTGTAATTGTTGCAACGCAAATGCTAGAATCTATGATTACGAGCCCAGTCCCGACTCGTGCTGAGGCATCTGACGTCGCGAATGCTGTCTATGAAGGTGCAGATGCAGTGATGCTATCCGCAGAGTCAGCCGCTGGTGACTATCCAATTGAGGCCGTTAGTGTGATGAATAAAATTATCACTGAAACTGAAAATAGTGAATTCTACTCAGAAAAAACAGCTGAATTCGCAGGTAAGGCGCTGGCAACCGGTTCTGACGCAATTTCTGCGGCGGCGGCCACTGTTTCAGAAGCGCTAGGTACACGGCTCATTGCTTGTCACACTCGGTCTGGACGAACGGCTTTAAGGGCTTCTCGCGAAAGACCAAATGGGCACATTCTCGTTATAACGCCTGAAAAGGCTGTAGCGAGACGATATCAACTTGCTTGGGGCTTACATTGCGTATGTACTCACGGCGTTGCCGATATGCCCAGCTTCGTTAAAAGAGTTGGTCAAATTGCCCGATTAGAGGGATATGTCCAACAAGGTGAAACTTTTGTGGTCACCGCGGGTGTGCCATTTGGCCAAGTGGGAACGACGAATACATTGAGACTAACGGAGGCGACCGGATGAGTTTAAATCCACGTCAACAAGAAATCGTTGAATTAGCAAAATCTGAGGGTTTCGTATCTATAGATGAACTTGCCAAACGTTTTCAGGTAACAACACAAACAATTCGTAGAGATATAAATGCCTTGTGCGACATGTCACTGCTCAGACGATATCATGGTGGCGCTGGTACTCCTACTACCTCCGAAAATTTGCCTTATGATCGAAGGCAAAAGATGGCACAGGAAGAGAAGAAAAAAATTGCAAAACTAATTGCGAGCCACATACCTAACCGAGCGTCTCTTTTCATAGATGTAGGCACCACCTGTGAGGAAATTGCGCGAGCACTAATGGACCATCAAGGCCTTCGTGTAGTGACAAACAATATTCAAATTGCGCAGCTGATGTCTTACCGGCCTGATTTTGAGGTCACCATTACTGGCGGAGTGGTTCGATCACGAGATCGTGCAGTTGTGGGAGAGGCCGCTATTGATTTTATCAGCCAATTTCATGTTGACTTTGGCTTACTTGGCATATCCGCAATCGGCGAAGATGGGTCTCTTAGAGACTTTGATTACCGAAAAGTAAAAGTGTCACAAGCTATCATGTCGCACTCAAAATCAGTATTTCTAGCAGCTGATAAGTCTAAATTTAGTCGAGACGCTATGGTAAGGTCCGGTAGCTTAAATGACATTACTGCGCTGTTCGTGTCGGGATCGATACCTAGTGAATTGATGGCTCAGTGCAGACGAAGTAATGTGAGCGTATACAATGCTGAGGTAGCAACCGACTATAGAGTGCCGGATAGTCACTCATAAGTCTTAACATCTTCCTTCAAAGGCCGAACTGCCCACATATCTCGATTATCCAAATAACCACGATGTCGACCTTTAATGGTACCATAATGGGCCTTTAGACGCTCAGCCACCGCCTTAAAACCATCTGACAAATCAATGTAACCGTCTAGAGCTATCACCCGTTCATCGTAACGGAACGACACCACGAGCACAGGAACCTGCGCAATTTTAGCAATCTCATAAAAACCACGCTTTAATGTCCTGACTGGTTTGGTTCGGCCCTCTGGGGTAATAAGTAGGATCATCTTATTCTCATCAGAAAAGCATTCAACCGCTTTATTTACAACGCCTTTGGCTCTTCTGCGATCCACAGGCAATCCACCCAGCCAACGCATAAAACTACCGATAGGTGGGAAGAAAAAAACAGATTTTATCATAAAAGAAAAGCGGACCCCGAGAGCCCACTGAACGAACATCCCCCAAAACCAATCATAATTTGAGCTGTGAGGCGCACCAATAATTATAAACTTTCCCGAATCTGGATAAAGTCCACGGATATCCCATCCATTGATCCTCAAAAACCACCAAGCAAATCTTCTTGTATGCCAATTACCTCGAGGCGGTAACCATGGTGGTGGATTTTGCCCAAATAAAGTTTCGCCAGCATCAGTGGAGCGAGTTCGCAAGGGTTCACCTTCAATAAGAAACTTCATCTCTACTCTTCCAGCATCGCTCTCTCCAAGCGCTCAAAAAAAACTACCCCAAGGTTTTGCATCTGTCCCGCTAATACTGCCTCACCGATCTTTGCGAGTTTCCCTTCCAATTTCGCGGTAACATGAAAGGTCAGTTTTGTACCGCCTTTCTGACCATCAGATAGTGATACATCTGCAATGCCGCCGCCGCTTCCAAAAATTGTCTTGCCAGACTGGCCATGCAGCCGATAACTTCGAGCATCATCGATAATTTCTAGTCTCAAGACACCCCTGGTCCTGAAGCTAAGTAGCCCAAATTTTAGTCTTAAGTGGGCGCTGAATAAACCATCTCCTTCATCGGAGAGCCTTTCGCAGCCAGGGATCGCAGCACTTAGTACCGTAGGGCTGTTCAAGCCGCGCCAAACAATCTCACGGCTTGTATCAAATATATACTCACCAGAAAACTCCATGACTGGAGCTTTTATCTATGAGGCCTGCTTCGCGCGAGCTTCTGCCATATCTTGCTTTGCGACCTCCGAAAAATCCTCATCAAGAGCGGCAGTAAACATTCTAGGGATAATAGGCGCATCACCTGGTACTTTGGGTGCAGCCGACAACTCAGAAGCCCAACCGATTTTCTGACCCTCAGCCGCCATCAATTGAGCCCTCCTTTCTGCCTCCCTCGCCTCACCTTTTCTATTTGCTGGGATATAGGCAATCTGACAGTGCTCAGCACAGTAGGGTTTACCCGGCACTACAGGCCTCAAACAAAATTTAAAAGAAGGATCATCCGGATGACCGTAAGGCCACTGGCAAGACGGGCCCTGCGCCGTTTTTACCTTTGAATTTCCCACGACTGCTTCTGAGTTAACAGGAGCCATCTCAACGGGAGCGTCCATGGATATGGGAGCCGACTTCGGCGAATCAATCGCTTTAGGAGTAACCGCACTTTTCTTTATTGGCGACGGCCTTGCTGCTAGATTTAGCCGATGCGCCTTACCCACAACGGCGTTCTTAGATTTCCCAATGAGACGACCAATTTCTGCCGTAGAATGGCCTTCACTCCAAAGCTTCTTTAATTTTTCAATATCGTCGTCGGTCCAAGACATAGAACAGTAGCTTTCACGAGGTTAATTACATCGCGTTAAAGTGTGGATTGATATCGATAACGTCAAGAACTAATATTGATAAAAGTGTATGGCCTCAAAAAACGCCAGGTTGATTACAATATAACCTGGCGCGTATTTATTGATGCCGGAGGCCCCGGTCTACTTCCTTCCGAGGAACCCTGCCTCAATATCTTCATCTGTTGTAGCACTAGTGGAGTAGTTAATTTGCACGAATTCTGGTTCCCTCAACGTAAACTCCCTACGAGTCAGTTTGGCGATCCGGGCCTGCTCAATAACATCACCGGCTTGGAAAGACTGCGTTAAGTACTGTTTTCTACTTTTTTCAATGTTCTCTAGTAACTCAAGTCCTGTCAAATCTTCAAAACGGATCTCAAATCGGGTAACCAGCTCAAACCCTCGATCAACGGGAATCCCTAGCGTCGTTCTTTGACCTAAATCAAAATCAGCTAATATATCTCCAATAGTTAACCTTAAGTGACAATTCTGCAGATCTCCGTGATTTGGGTGCTTCATGAGGCCTGTTATTTCAGCCTCATTAACAGCATTTCGAAGCAACGAAGCTGCGGTTGAATAGACTTCGCGATCAGATTCCGACACAAAATCGGAGGCGGCACCAGCCTCTAAAGCTGCAAGGTACATTGATTCCTCAAAGATGAATTCTCGCATTTCATCATGTACATCACCAACATAAAATAAGTCCCCACAAAACGAGTTTCTCTCTCGGTTTTGGGTCCATAAACCGCCAGCTATAGCCAGCACTGCAACGCCTCCTAAAAGGGCCAGATTTCTTGTATTCAACATTTAGATAACTCCTAATTACCGATAAACGTTACCTGAAGCTGTCTCAGGTGCAGGACGTTCAATTGCTTCAATCATTTGCGAGAGCGTTATTGCACCAACGGGCTTGCCATCTTTTAAAACAGTAGCTGCCTTGGTGGGTGAGTCCTTTAGCTTCTGAAGAGCGCTCTCAATTGCCTCTCCGCCTTCAACCTTGACGCTGCCGCCCTTTTCTCCACTACTCATAACCGTCTCTACTTTCAGTACACGAGATCGGTTGATGTCCATGATAAAGTCTGAGACATAATCATCTGCGGGCTTCATAATTATTTCCTGCGGATTGCCCTGTTGAACTAAGCTACCATCCCTAAGGATTGCGATATCATCTCCGATACGCAAAGCCTCATCCAAATCATGTGTTATGAATATTATTGTTTTATTTAGCTCGGACTGAAGCTCGAGAAGAACATCCTGCATATCAGTACGAATGAGAGGATCTAGCGCAGAAAATGCCTCATCCATAAGCAGTATATCAGTATCTGTAGCAAGCGCTCTAGCGAGGCCCACACGCTGTTGCATGCCTCCCGATAACTGACTTGGGTAATGTCTCTCGAACCCAGTGAGTCCCACTCGGTCGATCCATTTCTGAGCCCGTTCTTTTGCTTCACCCGCACTAATGCCCTGTAGCTTTAGCCCATACGCGGCGTTGTCAGCTACAGTAATGTGAGGGAGTAGAGCGAACTTTTGAAAAACCATAGACAAATTATTCTGTCTAAACTTGCGAAGTTCAACATCATCCATTTTTAAAACATCATGCCCATCAATGACGACTTCTCCTGCTGTGGGATCAATAAGCCGATTGATATGACGAATAAGAGTTGATTTCCCAGAACCAGACAATCCCATAATAACCTGAAGCTTCTTCTCAGGCATATCAATGTTTATATTATTTAGCCCTAGAACATGACCATAATCTTCAAGCAACTCTGTTTTGCCAACACCGCGCTCTACATGCGGCAGTGCCTCTTTTGGATTCGGACCAAATATTTTATACAAATTTTTAATTGATAACTTGGTTGTAGACATGACTAGTGGCCAACCCTTCTGTGTTCTTGCATGCGCTCGCCTATGACATAGAAAGTTCGGTCTATGACGATTGCGATCAAAACAATGGCAAATCCATATTCGAGTCCCCGCCCAAGCTGAGTGTTAGACTGAGCTTGCAATACTAATTGGCCTAAACCGCCAGCACCAACAAGCGCCGCGATTACAACCATCGCTAACGCCATCATGATGGTTTGGTTTATACCCGCGAATATATTCGGCAAGGCCAGAGGGATAAGCACCCCTGTAAGGCGTTGCCGGTAAGTAGCACCAAATGCATTTGCTGCTTCAATAACGTCGAATGCAACCAAACGAATGCCTAGATTAGTTAATCGGATAACGGGTGGCATCGCGTAGATAGTTACCGCTATAAGACCAGCTACCTTCGATACGCCAAATATGATTAGTACGGGAATTAAATATACAAATGAGGGCATCGTCTGCATTACATCAAGGATAGGCTTTACCGACCGCTCGATGATATCTGAGAAAGCCATCATTATACCAAGAGGCACACCGACAGCAACGCAAAGCAAAATCGACATTATCATCAAGGCTACAGTTTCCCAAGCGGCTGCAGCAGCATTGAGATCAGGTTCGGTCAAACCAAACCACCCAAGGTAGAGCATGGCAACAACCGCAAGTATTGTTACACCAATATTTCGGGACGTAATCCATACCAAAGCAACGATCGCCGGAAATAGAAATACCCAGGGTATTGCACTTAACTGGGACGTAATCCAATCCATTGCCTCAATTAGCGGCTCCAACGCTACCTTTACCGCAACAGATATATCTCCCGCGAAGCGAGCAAAAGGCTGGTCAATTCCCTCCCGTAAAATCTCCGCCGTTGACGAAGAGCGATTTGCAGGGAAATAACCCAGGTCATCCCAACTCCAATCCCGAATAAATACGTAATCATGAACAACCTCTATTACGTTGCCAAAGAAGGTCCAAAACCAAACCAAAGTTTTGTAAACGAAAATGGGAAGATAAAAAATAAAGCTTATTAATGACCATATTATTTGGGCAACCAAAATAGGCAGGTACCAAAAGATTAACCAGAAAGTATGGACAATTAAATTCCAAACAAAACCCGGCGCAGTTGCAAGATAATTAAGAAATTCGCCAAAGCTAAAAAACTGCAAGGTTATACTCCTACTTTGTCGCCCAGAAAGGGAATAAAAAGAAGACGGGGCAACTGCCCCGCCTGTTAATATAGAAAAATATTAATCTTTAGAGTGCTGAGCGGACAGCGTCAGCAACATCTTCGCTGACCCATGCAGACCACTCGTCATCATAATTGGATAGATACCAAGCGGCAACCTCACTAGCAGTCATACCACCGGCCATTTGTGCATCAGCAGCACCAAGTGCAGCCATAGACATCATACGTGTCTCAGCAAATGCTTGCACCTGTGGCTCATCAGCTAACGAACCAGATGCAATGGTAACCACTGTAGCAGGAGAGTAAGATCCCTCTACATATTCACCGCAAGATGCAGGTGGCTCAGCATTAACATAGCACTCGCCCCAAACGTCCTGGCCTACGAAATCACGCTCAAACTTTAGAGCCACAAGCTCATTAGCGATCGCAACAGCAGTTGGAGTCCAGTAGTAACCTACCCAGAAAGAGTCAGTGTTGTATGCATCAATCACGATAGCAGCTTGGCCTTCTGAAGAACCAGGGTTCTCAATTGTCCAGCCAGCTTCTTGCATGCCCCAACCTTCAGCGAGACGGCGGTTACCCCATTCACAGCCCCAACCAATACCAACGGGACATCCGTAGAACTTTCCATCGAATAGATCTGCTCTCTCTCTTACTTCCTCAACTGTATCAAGTTCAGGGTAAGCTTCTGCGAAAGCTTTGGATACGTACCAAAATTCGCCCGCTTCAGGGAATGGAAGGCCTGTAATATCAACCACACCATCATCTTCCAACTCGCCAAGCTGAACGGGATCAACTCCGTTTGCCCAGAACTCACCAACGAGAAGCGGTTTTGTAGCGCTCATCATTAATGGGATTACTTGTTTAGTAGGGGCAGGAACAAGCGATACGTCGCAGCCCATGCCGTTTGACAGAATAAACGAATCTACAGCTGCAACGATTTGCGCTGTCGACCAGTTTGGCTCACCAACGTCAATTGAGCCGCACGCGAGTGCTGTTCCGCTCACAGACGCCATTGCTGCTGCGCTCATAAGGATTTTTTTCATTTTTATCTCCTAAAAAGAAACGTGGACCCCAATCAGATGGGGGCCAAGGCTCACCCTCCTTGGGGTTGCCCTATTTCCTTTCTTAACACTCAAATTCTCTTTGTGAACCGATTACTTCGAATTTTTTCATAGCAGAGCCGCAGAAATTACATATCTGCCAAAAACCGTCATACCATCGCGGTTTCTCGCCATATATTTGTCCGCATCGTGAACAAAAAAACATCATGTGGAATGTTTCGACTTAACGTTAACGTCATACATCGGCATATACCCGGAATGATTCTCTCACGATGCTGGGTCTTTACCCTGGTATTAATTGCTTTTAGTGGATGCGACTTGTTCCCACAAAGAAACGAAGAGGCTAATGGGCAGCTCGTATCTAAATTAATTTCTGAGTTAGAATTGCTTGAATCTAGGGGGTTATTCAAGAAAGACGCCGTAAATTTTGCAATAATTAATAGATATGGAACTTCATATGGTGGTTCAAGAGCTTTAGAGGGCTTCAACACCGATGGGTCGAGCATTAGCTTAGATGAGATGGTAGAACACTGTATCAACAGCACAGGAACTACAGAAGAAACGAGCGTTATACCCTGTTTACGCGAGAGTTACATCGCAGCCGAACAACCAAGGTTCTCTCATGCTGGCATACTTTATAAAATTCCTGGACAAGATTGGTCCGTTCGACAGTCGCTACGCTCAACGAAAACGGGCAAGCATTTTCAGTGGTTTGGTAGTTTAGAGCAATTTGTAGACATCCCGCTCATAGAGCGCCGCATTGAAGTCTTAATCCCGACGCACGAAATCCAATCACGAATGTCACGTGCTATTTTAATTGAAGGAGCTGGCAGCGACCTTATTGATCCTGACTATAACTTGGTCGCAAAGCCATTTCAAACGGAAGAACAAATGTCTAACCAGTTCGTTCTCGAGATAATGGCTTCTGTTTTGCAGCCATTAGGACAACCAATCTCCAGAGAAAATGCGCAGGCTTATCTTGCCGAAAAAAATTACCGCCCATCAATAATCCTATTAGGAGGAGTTAGGTCTTTTGCAAAATGGGATAATCTTATCCCAACAATGAACCTTAAAGATCAGCCGTTAGTTCGAAAGTATGAG
>CAXQZM010000035.1:0-11564 GCA_964228455.1 Alphaproteobacteria bacterium
GACAACTAGCTGCAGAGTTGACCAGAGAAAAGCTTTTCAATGCGCTTCATCAAGAACTTCCCTACAATCTGACAGTTGAAACTGAAACTTGGAAAGAAACAAAAAAAGGTGTTCGCATAGATCAGACGATTTACGTCGCACGAGAATCCCACAAAGCCATGGTTTTGGGGAAACGAGGCGAGTTAATTAAGCGTCTGGGCAAAGCTTCTCGAGAAGAGCTGAGTGACCTACTGGGTCTACCCGTGCATTTGTTTTTATTTGTAAAGGTTAGGAAGAATTGGCTTTCTGATCCTGAGCGCTATCAGGCGATGGGGCTTAGTATACAGAGCTAAATGATTGATTGGACTGATAATGCGATTGTCCTAGGAGCTCGGGCTTTTGGAGAAACAGACGCCATCGTTACCGTTTTGAGCTCGTCCAATGGCATTGTGTCAGGCTTGGTTAGAGGTGGGGCCTCACGTAAGAGACAAGCTGATTTTCAGCCAGGGGTGTATGGGAAAGTATCATGGCGCGCTAGATTAGAAGAGCAGCTTGGTATTTTAAGTTTTGAAGTTGTTAAGGCATATCCAAACTTTTACTTAGATGATCGCTCGAGGTTAACCGCACTCAGTTCATTTTCTACCATGATTTTGCAGACTCTTGGGGAGCGTGATCCAGTTCCTGCACTGTTCATCGCATACGAGACTTGGCTAAGTAATTTAGATCAAGATTTTTGGGCGCACTTATTTGTTCGCTTGGAGCTTGGTTTGTTGGCCGCCCAGGGCTTTTCTGTCGATCTAGATGAGTGTGCACTAGGAGGTGACTCTAACCGTCTTACTCATGTCTCTCCGAGGACTGGGAGAGCTGTTAGTGAAGAGTTAGCGAAGCCTTACGATGGGAAGCTTCTGAAATTTCCTGCTTTTCTGGGAGGGACTCGAGACTTAGGTGATGAGGAACTCACTGCCGGCTTAAAGCTCACCGGTACATTGCTCCTGCGACATTCTTTTGCACCGCTTAATCGAGACTTACCTTCACAACGGCACCGCCTAACGGAGCTGCTTTCTATCCCAAGCTCAGATCCTTAAGGGCATAATCGATGAGTTCAGAAGATATTCAAAATAATGAGGAATCTGCGCAGATAACTGCAATTGGTTTTGGTCGCGCTTTGTCTGAAAGGTATCTTGCATACGCGCTCGCAACTATTGCTTCCCGCGCTTTGCCAGATGTTCGCGATGGGATGAAGCCCGTGCAGCGTAGGCTGCTTTTTGCGATGCGCGAGTTAAAGCTAGATCCTGGTGGCAGCCCTAAAAAGTGTGCGCGTATTGTGGGCGATGTGATTGGTAAATATCACCCACATGGGGACACAGCAACTTACGAGACCCTCGTGCGTTTAGCGCAAGATTTTTCAATGCGATACCCCCTCATTGATGGTCAGGGTAATTTTGGGAATATTGATGGAGATAATGCGGCGGCATATCGTTACACTGAGGCAAGGCTCACGCCTTTAGCCCTCGCGCTGATGGACGGTCTTGATGAAGACGCTGTTGACTTCGAAGAAACCTATGATGGTGAAGAAAGGGAGCCTAAAGTTCTTCCTGCGTCTTTCCCCGCGCTTCTAGCAAATGGTGTCCAGGGCATTGCTGTTGGAATGGCCACGTCTATCCCTCCACATAATTTGGGAGAGTTAATTGACGGCTTACTTCAACTAATTTCTAAGAAATCGACAAGCAATGCGGAGCTTCTAAAACTTATAAAAGGGCCGGACTTTCCAACTGGGGGAACTTTAGTGGATGACCCACTTGTTTTCCAGGACGCTTACGAAACAGGCCGAGGTTCATTTAGATTACGAGCAAATTGGGAGGTGGAGAAACTAGGCTCTGGTACCTACCAAATTGTTGTAACGGAGATTCCTTATCAGGTTCAAAAGTCCAAGTTGATTGAGCGCTTGGCCAACTTAATCGAGGAGCGGAGAGTGCCTTGGCTGTCCAATGTATCGGACCAGTCTGATGAGAATATTCGGATAGTAATTGAGCCAAAAAACAGGAATGTTGATCCTGATCAATTGATGGCGGCATTATTTAAGTTTTCTGACTTGGAAGTGCGTGTCGGTCTTATCATGAATGTATTAGACGCCAGTGCCCGACCTCAAATTATGGATTTGAAATCTGTACTTCGTTCATACTTGGACCACCGCCAGCAAGTATTGGTTCGCAGATCTGAGCACCGCTTGGCAAAAATCGATCACCGATTGGAGCTTCTAGAGGGTTATCTCGTCGCCTTTCTGAACATAGATGAGGTAATCCGTATAATTCGTGAAGAAGATGAACCCAAGCAACAATTAGTTTTAGCGTTTGATCTTACTGAAGTTCAGGCAGAAGCTATTTTGAATATGCGTTTGCGTGCACTTAGGAAGTTGGAAGAAGATGGGATCAGAAAAGAGCATACTGAGTTACTTGAGGAGCGCGTTGACCTTCTCGATTTACTTGCAGATGAACGGTCCCAGTGGCGCGCGGTTGCAAACCAGCTCAAAGATTTGCGCAAGAGTCTGAGAGATCCAGATTTACTGGTCAGAAAGACTGGCCTCTCTCAAGTCGAAGAAATAAGTAACTTCAACTTGGATGACATGGTCGAAAAAGAGCCGATCAGCGTCATCTTATCTAGAAAGGGATGGATCCGGGCTCAGAAGGGTCATGGAGCCATCTCCTCGGAATTAAAGTACAAAGATGGTGATGAGGGTAAATTTGCCTTCGACGCGTATACAACAGATAAAATATTAATTCTAAGCGCTCGCGGCCGCTTCTATACTTTAGCGGCCGATAAGCTGCCGGGCGGGAGAGGGTTAGGTGAGCCTTTGTCTTTAACAATAGATCTCAATCCGGGAGATGATATAGTTTTTGCAGCGGCTTTCCGACCTGAAGGCAGGCTCTTACTTGCCTCTTCATCAGGTTATGGTTTCCTTGCAGAAGAAGCGTCGCTGATTGCTGCAACAAAAACAGGTAAGCAAGTTGTGACATTGAAGGAGTATGAGAAGGTAGCGGTCTGTCGTCCTGTTGATGGAGATCATGTTGGGGTAGTTGGACAAAATCATAAGCTTTTGATCTATCCCTTGGAAGAGATACCCACTTTAGGACGCGGAAAAGGCGTGAAGCTGCAGGCCTATCGTGAAGGTGAATTGTCGGATGTAAAAACCTTCAAACTGGAGGATGGGCTAACTTGGAAGTGGGGTGAAAGCCGCACGCGGACTGAGACTGACCTTCGATTATGGATCGGAAAGCGAGCATCAGCAGGTCGTCTTGCTCCTCAAGGGTTTCCAAAAGACGATAAGTTTGATTAGCAACTATTGGCCCTACTGCGTTGCTTCGGGTCAAGCCGGTTTAACAGGATATTTAGAACATATATATTGCGGTATTATAATACCACATATAAGTGTTGAAATAGAAATGAAAATCGTTAATGCGCGGTATTCCCATACCCCACGACGCGGTTGGGCTGTTGTTTAATAAGGAACTAGACCCATGAAAACTTTTTCCGCCAAACCGGCTGAAATTGATAAAAAATGGATCCTAATTGACGCTGAAGATGTTGTTTTGGGCCGCTTGGCAACAAAAGTAGCAATGATTCTGCGCGGTAAGGATAAGCCAATTTTTACACCTAATCAGGATTGTGGCGATGCAGTTATTGTCATCAACGCTGATAAGGTTAAGCTCACTGGAAATAAGCGAGACAGTAAAACGTATTACTGGCATACAGGCCATCCTGGCGGGATTAAGCATCGAACAGCTGCTCAAGTTCTGGAAGGCCGTTTTCCGGAAAGGGTGGTTGAAAAGGCAATAGAGCGGATGCTGCCTGGTGGACCACTGAGCCGCAAGCAAATGAAATCACTGCGTGTATATGCCGGCGCTGACCATGGTCACGAAGCGCAGCAGCCTGAAGTGCTAGATTTTAAATCTCTCAACGCAAAAAACGCTCGATAATAAGGAATTTCTATGTCTGAAGAAACTTTGACAAGCTTGAGCGAACTCGGCGAAGCAACTGCGTCGACCGAAGTAGCGGCTGCCCCCGCTGAACCTAAAATTGACGAGCTAGGTCGTTCATATGGCACTGGTCGCCGAAAAGATGCTGTTGCGCGAGTTTGGATGAGCCGGGGTAAAGGCGTCGTAACCGTGAACGGTAGACCACTTATGGAGTATTTTGCTCGTCCAGTGTTGCAGATGATGCTAATGCAACCATTTGCAATTGCTGATCGTTTGAATCAATATGATATTAAGTGCACCGTAAAAGGTGGCGGATTATCTGGTCAGGCCGGTGCAGTTCGCCATGGTTTATCGAGAGCTCTAATTGCATACGAGCCTGAACTTCGTTCCATATTAAAGAAGCATGGTTTTCTTACTCGTGACGCACGGGTGGTGGAAAGAAAGAAATATGGACGCCGCAAAGCTCGTCGTTCATTCCAGTTCTCGAAGCGCTAATAGTCCATTTACGATATATCCAAGGAAGTCAAAGGGGTTGCGTTTTGCAGCCCCTTTTTGTTTCTCAGTTCAACAATTCTTATTAGTACCAGGTGTATATGGATATTACTCTTTTAGATGGCTCGATTGGTCAAGAGCTGGTGAAGCGCTCGGGCGCGAAGCCCACGCCGCTCTGGTCCACGACGGCGATGTATGATCACCCGTCTTCACTCCAAGAACTACATAGCGAGTATTTCCAAGTCGGTGCAACGGTTGCAACTACCAATACCTACCCTATCCTGCAAGACCGCCTGGATGCTAATGGCTGTAACCTAGATATTCGGATGTTGTGGGATACTGCGATTACGGCAGCAAAAGCTGCGGCAAGACAGAATGGTGGTGGCCTTATTGCTGGATCGGTGGGGCCGCTAATTGCATCTTACCGTCCTGATATCTTTCCATCACCGGACCAGGCGCAGAAAGACTATTCTGATATCGTGAAGCACTTGGCGGATAAAACGGATTTTCTATTGCTAGAGACTGTATCATCACTCCAACATGCTGAAGGTTTGTTACGTGCGACGGACGCATCCGAGGTGCCCGTTTGGCTGTGTGTTTCTGTTGATGATTTTGACGGTACTAAATTGCGATCAGGTGAGGCGGTTAAGGACCTAGAAGCAATTGTGACTGAGCATCGAGTTGATGCGGTTTTAGTGAACTGTTCTCGACCTGAAGTAGTATCGGATGCTCTTTTTCAGATCAAATTATTTGGTGTTCGATTTGGTGCATACGCTAACGGGTTCACTGAAATTTCGAAAGCTTTTCTTAAGTCAAAACCGACCGTTGACGCTCTAGAAAACCGTATTGATCTCGGCCCGCGAGAGTATGCAGACATGGCAATGGACTGGATTTCTTGTGGTGCTTCAATAGTTGGAGGTTGCTGCGAAATTGGGCCAGGTCATATCCGAGAACTAGCAATTCGCATCAGAGCTGCGGGACACGTGATTGTTTAAGTGATTATACAAAATATCGGCTTAGGATGATGTGTCGTTGACAGAGTGGTTGTCGAAGATTGGCAAGGGCTTTAAAGCGGACACCATGAAAATAGGATTCATTGGAACAGGCGCCATCGCAAGTGCTATGGTGCGTGGAATAGCGGGGCAAGAACACGAAATATGGGTTTCGAACCGCAACGATATCATCTCGTCTAACTTGGAGATGGAGTTTGATGAAGTTACTCGTCATAGCAATGAGGACATCGCAGCAGGGTGCGATGTAATTTTCCTCTGCCTTATGGCGAATATAGCTAAGCGCGAACTCTCTTCAATCGTCTTTCGTGATGGGGTTCGCCTTATTTCTGTCATGGTTGATATGGAGCTTGATCAACTGGCCAAGTTAGCTCCTACTGCCAAAAGTATTGATATCACAATTCCACTCCCTCAAATTGCTAGCGGAGGTTGTCCTTTGCCATGCTACCCAAGTACTGAAACTGTATCCAAAGTATTTGGTTCATTGAACCCAAGCTTTGTTGTTCGTGATCTAAAAGCACTGAATGCTCATTTCGCAGCTTCGGCGCTGATGTCCACAACTTTGGATCAAATTAAGACAGGTGCGTCATGGTTAGAGAAATATACTGGTGATCTGGATGCAGCGCAGTTTTATATTTCTCATATGCTTGCGAGCGCACTACGGAATGTGAATAATGGAACAACTTTGTCAGAGATGCTAATAGAGCTTTCGACAGAGGGTGGTTTAAACGCTGCGCTAAAAGAACACATGCAAAACCATGGTAGTAACTCCATCCTAGAGACTGGACTTAATGCCTTTAAGGAAAGGCTAGGATTATGATCAAAGTCGGCATACTTGGAGCTAGTGGTTACACAGGATTCGAGCTTGTTCGGATTTTACGGAACCACGCAGAAGTTGAAATTTGCGCACTTGGCGCGAATTCGCGTGCGGGCCAGAAATTGGAAGACCTTTTCGATGGCCTTTCAGGCTGGGACGGCCTTCCAGTTCTAAAAACAATAGAACAGATTGATTTCAAGTCGCTCGATGTTGTCTTTTGTGCCTTGCCGCACGGTCAATCCGCAAGAACTGTTAACCAGCTACTAAATCATGAGGGAGTTGGTTTGGTCATTGATTTATCAAATGATCATAGGCTGTCTGATTATACAGCATATGCTGGCATTGAAGGAGATCACCCGTATCCGGAAAATGCAAAGAGCGCTATTTACGGTTTGGCCGAATGGTACAGACATGAAATAGTTGGCGCAAGATTAATTGCTAACCCAGGTTGCTATCCAACCTCTATTTTGTTGCCGCTGCTTCCATTAATTAAGTCTGGCCAAATTAACCCTGGTCGGGTTGTTGCAAATAGCGCCTCTGGAACGACCGGAGCAGGCAGAGGTGCATCAGTGGGTCAACTTCATTCGGAAGTTTCAGAAAATTTTAAAGGATATGGGTACGGCACTCACAGACATCAGTTGGAAATTCAAGAACAGTTGAATGAGGCATCTGATGTTAAGCCTGCCCGAAAAGCTATATTCAATCCGCATCTTTTGCCAATGAATCGGGGCATTCTCTCAACGATAACTCTGGACATGCAAATAGGTGTAAGTATTCAAGAGTGCCAAGCGACATTAGAGGCGGCTTATGCCCATGAGCAGTTCGTGAGCGTTGCTCCCCAGTCCTCATTTATTGGCACAAATTCAGTGCGAGGAACTAACATGTGCCGTCTGGCGCTGCATCAGGCCCTTAATTCTGATCAGCTAATTATAACCTCAGCCATTGATAATTTAATAAAGGGCGCTTCGGGTCAAGCTGTTCAGAATATGAATATTGCGTTAGATTTGGACGAGGGGTTGGGCTTATCTACTCTAACGCCAATAATGCCGTAAAGAATATTCAGACACATGAAAAACATTCGTTCTTTCAAAGGTTATACGCCAAACATTCACCCTAGTGCTTTTATTGCACCAACCGCTGTCATTATAGGAAGAGTGAAGATTGGCCCGCGCTCATCTGTTTGGGATGGTTGTGTGCTAAGGGGAGATGTCTCTTTTATCGAAATAGGTGAGGAGACCAACGTCCAGGAAGGTACTGTTATACATCTCACCAGCGAGACCATTGGCACACAAGCAATTCCAACTATTATTGGCTCCCGAGTTACTATTGGGCACTGCGCATTGCTTCATGCGTGTACTGTCGGAGATGATGCATTCATAGGAATGCGCTCAACGATGTTAGATGAAAGTATCGTAGAAAGTGGGGGTATGCTTGGCGCGGGAGCATTACTTACTCCTCGTAAAATACTGCCAAGTGGCGAGCTTTGGGTTGGGAATCCAGCTCGTAAAGTGCGGAGTTTAGGACCAGATGCGTTACAAGGGTTTCGGCTATCCGCAGCGCATTATGTATCATTGGCAAAGGAACATGCAACTGAGTTGGTTTAGATTAGCAACCCTTCTTTGGCTTGCCGGTTGTTATGACACAACTGCCGCACCAGATGTTTTAGTTGCCAAGCAAGCGTATGAGAGTGCACCATCGTTTATGACTGAATCTGAGTGGGCTGCAACACTTGCTGATCGTCCCTACGGCTCTTCATATCGAGCAGCAGATAAGACAGTAGCAATTTTGCTAAGCTTACCACCCAGCTGCGAAGAGCTCCCTGATATCGGTGTGCGCAGTCCTAATATTGTTTTAGCCTTTGCTGACGAAATGCCGGATCCTGACTCAATAAAGAATGGTCGAGCTGCACAAGCTGACTTTATGTTGTGTTACAGTGAGCAGGGGCTGCAAGTGCAGTCACAGGTGCGCATGGGTGTAGACGGCTTAGCGGCTGACAGTTCGCTTTTTCTAGAATTTGTTAAGTAATTTGCGAACAGTTGGTTGCTCGCAAGACAGCGATCTGCCATTGCAGCTTTATGTCTCAGAACCCTTATCGTATTGCGATCGCTGGCCTTGGAACCGTTGGTCTTGGCCTCTTGGAGCTAATTTCCAAAAATGGTGATCTAGTCGCGAAGCGCACTGGGAGGCGCGTTGAAGTCATCGGGATAAACGCTCGGAGTCAAACCAAAGACCGTGGTCTAGATTTAAGCAGTTATCTTTGGGTTCATGACCCTTTGGATATGCCCGACCTTAAGAATGTTGATGGGATAGTTGAGCTGATCGGTGGCGACTCAGGAACTGCTCTAAGCCTTGCTCGTAAGACCCTGAAGGCCGGTAAAGACTTAATCACTGCTAACAAGGCGTTACTAGCTATTCATGGGTCAGAGCTTGCTGATCTTGCTGCTCAGAATGACGCAGCAATTTCCTACGAGGCATCTGTTGCTGGCGCTGTTCCAGCAATAAAAACTGTCCGCGAAGCACTGTTGGGCAATCGTATTTTCAAGCTTGGCGGTATTCTAAATGGCACTTGTAACTTCATACTTTCATCTATGGAGAGTACCGGTGCCGCTTATGAAGAAGTTCTAGAACAGGCCAAAGCTCTGGGATATGCAGAAGCTGATCCGTCAACAGATGTTGGCGGGTTTGATGCGGCACATAAGTTAACGCTTCTTTCATCTCTTGCGTTTGACCATGCGCCTGATTTTTCTGCGGTTACGGTTAAAGGTATAGAGGGGGTTACTGACCGCGCTCTGTCTTATGCAGATCGCTTAGGGTATCGGATCCGCCTTGTTGGCGTAGCTGATGAAATAAGTGCTAGAGTAGCGCCCATGGCGGTTCCAAAAGATGGCAATCTCGGAAGCGTTACAGGCTCTCATAACGCCTTGCATATTATTAGTGATCAAGCGCGCGAAATCTTTTTAAGAGGCCCTGGTGCGGGTAGAAGTGAAACTGCCTCAGCAGTAATGGGAGACATTATTGACTTATCGCTTGGGCATAGCCGTGCTCCATTTGGCGTGGGGGACCGGATTTCAGTTTCCTCGGCAAGTGAATTAACGGAAACTCAATTAGTTATTTTGCAAATAAGCGATGAAGCAGGTGTGATGGCAGCGCTTACGAAAGCTTTAGCAGGGCAAGGAGTTTCAGTCGATCAGATGGTCCAGCCGGGTGGTAAAGATGGAAGCGCAGATGTCGCTCTAGTCACTCATCCAGCTTCTTCCCACGCGCTGGTTAAGGCCTGGACGTTCATAGCCGCACAAGATTATGTGCTGGCTCCAATTGAAGCTTATCCCATTGAGCGTTTCGGTGAGTGATGGCCTTTCTGGGGGTAGAGCGCTCTGCAAAAGAATTTACCTGGGTAGAACGCCCTGCTGATCCAAATCTTATCCAGCGCCTAAGGGCAGAGAGTGCTGTAGATGAGCTAAGGGCACAGCTACTTGCTTCTAGGGGTATTACCCCTGAAGCTTTAGACGCATTTATGAGGCCACGATTGCGGGACCTGCTTCCAGACCCTTCAGATCTTAAGGGCTTTCATGAATTTGAATCCGCTTTCTTTTCGGCGCATCAAGCTGGAGAGAGAATTGGTATACTAGCGGATTATGACGTGGATGGTGCAACCTCTGCAGCTGTCCTAGTGGCTTTTTTAAGAGCTCTGCGACTTTCTTTTGAGCTATATGTTCCCGACAGGCTTAATGAGGGCTACGGGCCATCTGATGAAGCTTTTGATCACTTTACGCGCCTAGGGATTACTACAGTAATCACCTTAGATTGCGGGTCTATGGCGCATGGGCCTCTCCATAGAGCGGAAAGCAAGGGAATTAGGGTTCTTGTAATCGATCATCATCTTATTGACGGGGCTCCTCCTTCAGTAACTGCACACATAAACCCAAATCAATCTGGCTGTATTAGTGGTATTGGAACATGCGCTGCGGTTGGGGTTTGCTTTACTGTTATTATTGGTTTGCGCCGGTCTGCACGTCAACGAGACATAGCCTGTGAGCTAGATTTGATGCTCCTTCTAGATCTTGTTGCCTTGGGCACGGTTTGTGATGTTGTTCCACTAAAAGGGCTCAATCGAGCGTTTGTGTTGCAGGGACTAAAAGTTTGGCCGCAATCCATCAATCCAGGACTAAGAGCGCTAACTGATGTTTTACCTAAAAAACCTGTTTTTGATGGTTCATTGGCCGGATTTCAAATAGGTCCAAGATTAAACGCTGCGGGTCGAATAGGGCCATCTGATATGGCAGCAAGAATATTAACGCGCAAAGATGAAAAAGAGGCGAAACGTCTAGCACAGGAGCTAGACAGATTGAATCAACAGCGCAGAGATATTGAAAGCCAGGTGCTCTCAGAAGCTCGATTAGCGTTACGGGATCAAAGTCAGGACTCACCAATTAATTTAGTAGTAAATCCCTCTTGGCACCCAGGTGTTGTTGGTATTGTCGCAGGTAGACTGAAAGATAGCACCGGGAAACCGAGTATAGTCTTAGGCGGCCAGGCAGGTGAAGAAGCGCTTTCCGGCTCTGGGCGATCTGTACCTGGATTTGATCTAGGAGCCGCAGTACTTAGCCTTCGTGGTCAGGGCTTGCTCTTATCTGGCGGGGGTCATGCTATGGCGGCCGGTCTGAAATTAATGCCTAATCAGTTAGAAGCGGTGCGCGAAGGCTTGGCAAGGTTAATTGCTAGGTCGCCAAGCTCGGAATTGAGCGTAAAGAAACGGCCGATAGATATCGCAATAAGGCCCTCAGCGGCTACGTTTCAACTTGCGCAGTTTCTAACCAGCTTGCAGCCCTTTGGATCGGAAAATCCAGAGCCTAAGGTGGCTATTACGGACTTGCGGGTCGAATTTATGACCACCGTTGGTAAGAACCACTTAAAACTTCGTTTGTCTGATGGGGCCGGATATAAATTGAGCGCAATTGCGTTTAGAGCAGCTGGCACTTCAATGGAGATGTGTTTCAGGCAAGGGCGAGACCAACTAATTCACGTGGTAGGTACTTTAGCAGTGGATGATTGGGCAAGTGGCGAAGCATCTCAATTACTTGTCGAAGACGTGGCGCTCTCTGGAACTAACTAAAATCAACCATTGCTTTGATTTGCCCCTTGCGCTCTTCGCATAGCGCTTCTAAAGGACCCACCTCTGAAGGCGCTGCATGCTCTTTAAAGTCTGCGTCCCGTTCGTCTAGAGGCCTAGGACACCGCCCTTTCACGGCGGCAACACGGGTTCGAATCCCGTACGGGATGCCAATAATTTCA
>CAXQZM010000036.1:0-20918 GCA_964228455.1 Alphaproteobacteria bacterium
TGCCAGCTGGGTATAAGTTAAGTTCCATACTGCTATTACGCCACGCATCTAGCACCGGGTCTATCCAACCCCATGCAGATTCCACTTCATCATTACGCATGAATAGAGTTCGGTTTCCTCTAACCACATCAAGCAGCAGCCGTTCATAAGCATCGGGACACCGCGGCAAATCGAACTCCTCTGCAAATGAAAGGTCAAGCCCCGCACGGCGAAGCCGCATCCCTCCAGGACCAGGATCTTTCGTCATTAGGTTCAGCCGAACTCCCTCATCTGGCTGCAATCGAATTACAAGACGATTGCCTTCAATACTCATATTATCAGAACCAAAAATTGAATGTGGCACTTGACGAAACTGAATTACAATTTCAGTATATCGTTGCGATAATCGCTTTCCAGTTCTCAAATAAAATGGAACACCTGCCCAACGCCAGTTTTCAATTTCTGCGCAAATAGCCACATAGGTCTCTGTGTTAGAGGATTGGCCAAGTTCTTCCGCGTAGGCCGGAAGTAATTCTGAATTAACTGTTCCACCAGCATATTGCCCACGGACAGTCTTTTCCGAAATATTATGCAAATTAATTGTACGCAGGGATTTAAGAACCTTCACTTTCTCGTTCCGTATTGCGTCTGCCTCATATTCGTGGGGCGGCTCCATAGCCGTTAAGCACATGAGTTGAAGCAAATGGTTCTGCACCATATCGCGAAGTGCACCAGCCTTGTCATAGTAGTCAACCCGGCTGCCCAGACCGACTGTTTCAGCAGCCGTGATTTGAACATGATCGATATTTCGAGCATTCCAAATTCTCTCAAACATGACATTGCCGAACCGAAGCGCTAATAAGTTTTGGACTGATTCTTTTCCTAAGTAATGATCAATCCGATAAATTTGAGTCTCATCGAAGTACTCTCCTACCCGCCGATTTATTGCAACTGACGACGCCAAATCATGGCCAAGAGGCTTTTCTAAAACAAGCCGAATTTGAGAACGATTTAGTCCCACAGCTGCCAGATTTTTCGCCACGTCTCCATATAATCCGGGTGACAGCGCCAAATATATGATTTGAGGCCGCTCCGGCTCGTTCGTATCTAGGAGGTGAGCAAGCGCACCGTAACCTTTTTCATCCGTTACATTAATAGTAGCATATGAAAGGCGTTCCAGGAAACTCGACATAGCCCTATCATTTAGGTGAGCATCACTCACATGTTCCATTAACGCACTGCGTATTTCATCACGAAAATCTTGATCGCTATACGGCCGTCTACCAGAGCCAATTAGCCGAGCACCATTCGGAATTTGGCCATCTAAATCACGGTAGTATAGCGCAGGAAAAAGCTTTCTTTTCGCAAGATCCCCTAGGGCACCGAAAACAACTTTATCAAATGGAGCAACGGGAATGATTTGAGCCACAGGACACTTTCTTCTCTGACTTACTATTCAGAACAATGTTCATAACTGAACATTATCTTTTTCGCAAGTGAACTTTTCGAACGAGTTTAGTGCTCCTGAGGCACAGGATCAACGCCCGAAGCCCCCAGCAGTGAGAAAAGTTGCGCTTTATGCATTTCCATGCCTGATTTACTCTTTGCCTCAACACGGCCAACTAAAACCGCCTCGGTGTTAGATGGGCGCACAAGCCACCAGCCAGTTTCAGAGACACATCGAATTCCATCAACATCCATCACTTGCCCATAAGATCCATTAGAAACTTGCTTCTTTATACTGGCCATAACGTCCGCTTTATGATCATCAGCGCAGGTAAATCGCATTTCTGGTGTATTATGAATTTGTGGCAAAGATTTTCGAAAATCAGATAACTTCCGACCGCTACGGACAAGCCAAGACATTATGCGAACAGCAGTATATAAGCCATCATCATAGCCAAAATATTTATCCGCAAAAAACACGTGCCCGGACATTTCACCAGCGAGTGGTGATTTAGTCTCCTTCATCTTACTCTTAATCAATGAATGACCAGTCTTCCACATTAAAGCATGACCTCCCGAGGCTTCAATGCGATCAAATAGAACCTGGCTAGCTTTTACATCTGCAATGATGGTCGAACCTGGAAGATCTTTAAGCACCTCTTCGGCTAAAAAAATGAGGTATTGATCTGCCCAAATAATTTCCCCTTCATCATCAATGAGACCACACCGATCACCATCTCCATCGAAGGCTATTCCCATATCACAATTATGATTTAGCACAGCTCTCTTGAGATCAATTAGGTTGGATGGGATCGTGGGATCAGGATGGTGATTGGGAAACTCGCCATCAATATCGCCAAATAGCACCCTATGTTTACCTGGCAGCTTTGATAGCACCTTACACAGGACATCTCCCGCTGCACCATTCCCACAGTCCCAGGCAACAGACAAAAGATTATCACTTTCGCAGTCATACCCCTCAGCCACACAGGTTGCATATTCCATGGTAACGTCAATTGGCTCGACATCACCCTCCCCTGATTCAAAATCGCCTCTTGATGAGACATTGCCCAACTCGATGATATCGTCCCCGAAAAAAGACTGACCTTCCAGCAGCATTTTAAATCCATTATAATCTGCAGGGTTATGTGAACCCGTAATCATTATGCCACCTGAAAGCTCGTGACTATGAACTGCAAAATATGTCATGGGAGTTGGACCTAACCCCAGCTTCGCAACGCGACAGCCAGATTCTCTCAAGCCTCGCACCAGTTCCTCACTTAAACTCGGGCTAGTGAGTCGACCGTCCCAACCCACCCCAATATGCGGAATACCACTCAGTCGCCGGCGAGCAATTGTGCCGAAGCTCCGGCCAATGAAATACGCATCCTTAACATGAATCGTTTTACCTATTTGCCCGCGAATGTCGTAAGCTCTTAGTATGGATGGGTGGAAGTCGTGGCTCATACAGGCGCGCTATATAGAGTGCCGCAGATATTGAAAGCGAAACACCTAAAAATGTGCCAACGCTGTCGAACTATTACGTAAATTTATCCTTTTGCGGTTTCCGATGCGTAAAGTGATTGCTAGAGAAGCGCTGATGACTTACTTTGTTCAAGCGCATGAGAAAATTGACGGTCGCATGCTTTGGTTATTTAGCCAAAGACCAAGGGAGTACATATTCACAAATGATCTCCCAGAAACTCAGAGCGGCGACCCTACTCGCCGATGGCATGACTTGAGAGGTGAATGGGTCTACTACAACGGAGCGCGCAACGATAGAACTTACAACCCACCAGCTAAATATAATCCATTAGCGCCAGTTCAGCCTGATGGGTATCCAGGTGAAATACCAGTTACGGATTTTGAGGTTGCTGTATTTGACAATCGTTTCCCCGCGCTAAGGCATGGCATTGACTCGCCCGGTGTCGACCTACCCGCCTCCGGACATTGCGAAGTTGTTGTTTATTCGAAGGCGGATAATGGCAGCCTTGCTGATTATAGTGACGATCACGTCGCGTTGCTAATTGACGCTTGGGGCCATCGCGTTGACTATCTGCTCAACAAAGATACCATTTTCTACGCAATGCCCTTTGAAAATCGCGGTTCGCAAATTGGAGTTACACTCCCTCACCCACACGGCCAAATATACGCGTTCTCCCACACACCGCCAATAATTGAGCGCCAGGCGATGAGACAAGCAAAATCCAGCGTGATCGAGCGACAGCTTGATAAGAAAAACCTTCGCGTCACAGAGCATGGGCGGGCATGTACGCTTGTCCCAGAGTTCGCCCGCTATCCTTTTGAGAGTTGGATATTGAGCGAGGAATGTGGCCCTTCCCCGTCATCTTGGGGCAGCAGTCGATTAGACATGGCCAGAGCGCTTAAGGCATCAGTTGCAAGACTAGATCGCCTATTCGGCGAGCCCATGCCTCTGACCATGTGGATCGCAACAGCACCTAAGGGCTATGAAGATAACTGGCCTTGCCACATTCAAATCTATCCTTTCTTGCGAGGTCCAAAAAGATTGAAGTACCTTGCGAGTGTGGAGCAAATGACGGGACTAATGCTGTCTGATGTGCTGCCGGAAACTGCCGCTGCTAAGCTTAGGGAAGCCAGCTGATGTCAGCTGATGAAGATGCATTATACGCATTACAAAAACTCAAGGTGAGACGAGATGCAACAACAAGCTCAGCTCCAGGCAGAGTGAACCTTATCGGGGAACATACGGACTACAGTGGTGGCTTAGTAATGCCCCTCGCCTTAGATCGACGAACTCACGTTGCTTTATGTCTAAATAATGGAAAGCCAGGTCAACTGCGCGCAAATTCGAGGGAAGCAGGTCTAGCAGTTGGATCTATTAACCAACCAGTAAGTAACCATTGGACAGACTATATACGCGGCGCTGTCCTTGAGATGCGCAAAGTTGGAGCTGAAATATCGTCCATAGATTTAGGTGTTGCATCCGACGTGCCGCTTGGCGCTGGGGTCTCATCATCTGCTGCATTGGAAATATCAGTTCTTCGAGCCATTCGCTTAGAGACTGGGATCAATCTAAGCGATGTTGACCTTGCGTATATGGCTCAGCGAATTGAGAACGATCACCTACGCTTAAAAACTGGAATAATGGATCAAATGGCCTCCAGCTTAGGGGATGTTGGAAGGCCTCTTCTATTTGACACCTATACAGGAAATACCGAACTATTGCCTTCATTTCAGGATTGCGTTTTTCTGACTTTTCATTCAGGCATATCAAGACGCCTTCTTGAAGGAGCATATAACGAAAGACGTGCCTCCACAGATTTGGCACTCAAGCTGCTCAACTTGAAACAACTAGTAGCTGTTTCAACGCAACAAATAGAATCGTTACCCGAGGCAATACAGCCCAGGATCCGCCACGTTGTCAGCGAGAATACCCGCGTTTTAAAGGCAGCTTCTGCAATCAGAGAGCAAGAATCCGTTCGGTTTGGCAAGCTCATGAACGAGGCTCATGAATCTATGCGGGATGATTTTGAAGCGAGTCACAAGGAGGTTGATTTGCAGGTTAACGAAGCGCTGAAGATGGGCGCTATTGGCGCTAGAATAACTGGTGCTGGCTTTGGCGGCTGCTATGTAATTCTGGTGCCAACTCATAAATCAGAAGAAATACGCACTAAATTGCTGAGAAAATTCCAAGATTCGCGACAAGTTGCATAAGGCGTGTTGCCTACCGCAAAACCCTGCTCTATAGGCCGCGCTTCGGCGCGGATGTGGTGGAATTGGTAGACACGCTAGATTTAGGTTCTAGTGCCGCAAGGCGTGGGGGTTCGAGTCCCTTCATCCGTACCAACCGAAAACACTTTTGGACATCGAAGATAGGCAAAAATGGAAGCTAAACTGATCGCCGAAGACGGCCTGAACCGCAAAATCGCAATTCACGTCGCGGCGGCGGATATCAATGAAAAAGCAGATGCTAAACTGGTCGAGCTAGGTGGAAAAATTAAAATCCAAGGCTTTCGTCCGGGAAAGGTTCCAATGCCGGTTCTAAGGCAGAGATACATGGACAACGTCCTAGGCGAAGTCTTGGATGAAACTATGCAAGAATCAGTTGGCGCTGCATTGGAGCAACATGAATTAAAGCCTGCAATGCAACCGAAGGTGACTAAAACCGATTTCGACAAGGGCAAGGACTTAGACTTTGAAGTAGAACTGGATGTTCTCCCTCAAATTAAACTTGCAGACTACGCCTCCTTTGAGGTTATTTCATACGATGTGGAGGTTACTGACAAAGAAATATCTGAAACCCTTGGTAGAATCGCCGAGCAAAATAAGGGCTCAGAGAAAATAGCAAAGAACCGCAAGGCAAAAACCGACGATATTGTCATGATTGACTTTAAAGGTACCGTTGACGGAGAAGCCAAACCAGGTATGGACGCTGAGGACTTTAAACTTGTTCTTGGATCTGGCCAGTTTATCCCTGGATTTGAAGAGCAACTGGTAGGTGTCAAGGGTGGAGATCATGTGACGGTAACCGTAACTTTCCCCGAAGATTACCAAGCGAAAGACCTCGCGGGTAAGGAGGCAGTATTCGAAGTTGATCTCAAGGAAATTCATAAAGAGAAGGCCGCTGAGATAAATGACGAACTTGCCAAGACAATGGGCAAGGAAAACCTTGATGAGCTTAAGACTGACATCGCTGAGGATCTGAAAAAGAATTTCCAAGACCTGGCTAGAAACGTCACGAAACGAAAACTTCTTGACCAGTTGGATGAAGCGCACCAGTTTGAGTGCCCTAACTCGATGGTAGATGCTGAGTTTGATGCAGTTTGGAAGCAAGTAGAAAACGACAAAAATCTAGGCCGCCTCGACGAGGAGGACAAAGACAAGTCGGAAGACGAACTTAAGGAAGAGTATCGCAAAATTTGTGAGCGCCGCGTCAGGTTAGGACTTGTCTTAGCGGAAGTTGGTAACAAAGCAGAAGTCGAGGTGACGCAAGACGAACTGCGAGATGCATTAATGAAAGAAGCTCAAAGGTATCCTGGTCAAGAGCAACAGGTAATTGAGTTTTATCAACAAAATCCAGCGGCGGCTCAATCCCTGCGAGCTCCTATCATGGAAGAAAAAGCAGTGGATGAAATTCTCTCAAAGGCGAAAACAACTGCACAAGCGATCACCGTGGACAAGCTCCAAGAAGAGTTTGCGGCTTGAGCTTTGGATTGCAGCTATAAAAATTTAAGGGGCCGCGAGCCCCTTTTTTGTGAGCATCCTCCCGAGCGAACTGCGTCTCTCCAGCCTCAGTCCATGGTTGCTTTGCCGAAGGCCAGTCTATCCCCTTGCAATTGATCGGATAAGAACCCACCTCCTCACAATTAATTATTCTTGCCTGCAATTCCGCTTTTTTTTGGAGCATTTATGAGTCAGATTCCTTTTGACCCCATTAATTTTAACCCTACTGCTGCTGTCGTTCCTAACGTTGTAGAGCGCACAAGTAGCGGGAAAGAGGGCTACGATATTTTTACTCGCCTTCTGATGGAGCGGATCATTTTTCTAACCGGCCCAATAAATGATATGGTGTCTACAGCAGTGTGTGCCCAGCTCCTATATCTTGAGTCTCAAAATCCGAAAAAAGATATAATGCTCTACATTAACTCACCAGGCGGCTCAGTTTCCGCAGGACTTGCAATGTATGACACAATGCAGCTCGTAAAAGCTCCTGTAAACACCTTTTGCGTGGGTCTTGCGGCATCCGCTGGCTCACTTCTTTTGATGGCTGGCACCAAAGGCAAGCGTTTTGCGCTACCAAACTCTAAGGTTATGATCCACCAACCCTCCGCTGGATTTCAAGGACAAGCCTCAGATATTGAAATTCACGCTAAAGAAGTACTTAGAACTCGCGCAACATTAAATGAGCTTTATGCACAACACACCGGGCGGGATATCGAAGAAGTAGAGCGGGGAATGGAGCGTGATAACTTCATGACACCACAGGAGGCTTTGGACTTTGGCTTAGTTGACGAAATTTTATCTTCCCGAGATAGTGAATAACCTCTAAGTTAATTTTATGAGCAAAGAAAAAAACGACGACCAGGGAACACTTTATTGTTCGTTCTGCGGCAAATCTCAGCACGATGTTCGAAAACTGATTGCGGGCCCTACTGTCTTTATATGTGATGAATGTGTCGAGTTATGCACTGAAATCATAAAGGAGGAGATCAAAGGCGCAAACCTCTCTTCCACTGGCAGCGTTCCGTCACCCCAACAAATTCTCCAAACACTTGATGACTTTGTTATTGGTCAACCTAGAGCCAAGCGCGTTCTTTCAGTTGCCGTTCACAATCACTATAAAAGACTTCATCATGCTAAAGAAACTGGCAGTGATGTCGAATTAGCCAAATCTAATATTTTATTAGTTGGACCAACAGGATGCGGAAAGACCCTTTTGGCACAAACACTTGCAAGAATAATTGATGTCCCCTTCACAATGGCTGATGCCACCACGCTAACTGAGGCGGGTTATGTCGGTGAAGATGTTGAAAATATTATTCTCAAACTGCTGCAAGCATCCGAGTATAATGTAGAGAGAGCAGAGCGAGGGATCGTATACATTGACGAAGTTGATAAAATAAGCCGCAAGTCCGACAACCCTTCACTAACCCGCGACGTCTCAGGCGAGGGTGTTCAACAGGCCCTTTTAAAGCTTATGGAAGGCACCGTTGCCTCAGTTCCACCTCAGGGAGGGCGAAAGCACCCTCAACAAGAGTTCATTAACGTAGACACCTCTAACGTGCTCTTTATTTGTGGTGGTGCTTTTGCAGGGCTTGAAAAAATTATATCTGATCGGGGACAGGGCCAGGCCGTTGGCTTTGGCGCAGATGTTCGTGATGCAGATGAGCGACGTACTGGAGACATATTAGCTGATGTGCAGCCCGAAGATTTACAAAAATTTGGTCTAATACCTGAGTTTATCGGTCGACTACCAATGATTGCCACATTGGAGGATTTAGATGAAGACGCACTTGTTCAAATACTAACAGAGCCTAAGAACGCTCTTGTTAAGCAGTACGAACGCCTATTCGAGATGGATGAAACGAGGCTTAAGTTTACAAAAGATGCTCTGAGTGCAGTTGCGCGACGTGCAATTGAACGTAAGACTGGTGCTAGAGGCCTCCGCTCAATCGTTGAAGCAATCCTTCTTGATACGATGTTCGAGCTCCCCACATACGAGAATGTTGAGGAAGTAGTTGTTGGCGCAGAAGTTGTAGAGGGTAATTCAAAGCCTCTCCTGGTCCACAAAAAAGCTGCTTAAAGATGTGCAATGTGCACGCGCCTTGAGAAAACAACTTGATTTACTTCGCATTCTCACTGGATTTAATAAAGCTTCGAATTAACACGCCAAAAACTCCTAAAAACGCACCACAGAGAGCGCAAAGAGCAATTATAAGAGAACTGCTGCTGGAGGTCTGGGAAGGTGCAGCGGGGCGGTCTATTTGAAAAAGATTCTGTGAAGAATCTATCTCCGAGAGAAACCGAGACATAGAAAGCAATTCACCTGACGGGACATCAAGTGATGGCATCAGCTCGACAATATCTCTTTTAAACACTTCATAATCCGATTCTACTCGCACCTTATAAGTTTCCGTGACTATCTCATTAACGAACACCAAATAGCGATGCAGATCATCCAGCACCCTTAAGTCACCACTAGCGATAGAAATTACATCACTAGAGAGAGATATGAGCTGTTCATCGACATTCTTTTGTAGAAGGACATTGTCGACGCGTGTTGTATTCGAGACCATCTCATAAGAGAGAGAAGTTGAAGAATTTTCGTTCGTCCACCGCCTGAATATTTCAGGCGAATGAACACTAACCTCAAAGTCTCTAAGCACCCTCTCTGACGGGTAACCTGGGGCAATTAAATAAAGCTCGTAGAACAGTTGAGACTCGTACTTAGGCTCTCTAATTTGAACGTAGGTCGCTCCAAGAGATAAAAATGCAAGCATACAGGCAAAGATTAACCACTTACCTTTCCATAGAGTTACTACAACCTGGACAAGATCAATTTCATCCTCATTTCTCACATCACTCATTCTTGATGGCTCCTGTAATATTGTGCTTATTGGCACTCGAAAACCGAATGCGATCTAGTACGAGCAATTCAAATAGCAATTGTTTGTTTTCGTCTAGTTATAATGTCGCTTTGAGACATAGCGAACCAAACTTGCACACTACTGATCAATGATTTATGTCCTCGCGCATGCGGGGCCTTATAATACTTATGCTAGTCAGTTTTTTTCCAGAAACTGCACTTGCCGCTGGAAATGTTGATGGCCCTAATGATTCCTACACAGCAGGGTTAACGCACACGCTTTTCGGCCTTGATCATTTGATTGCTATGATTGCTGTCGGTCTGCTGTCGGCGCAGATTGGAGGGCGAGCTGTTATTCAGGTGCCGCTTATTTTCGTGGCCTCTCTCATTATTGGCGGCGCAGTGGGCCTTACTTTGGGGGAAAGCGAAACACGGGAATGGCTGCTCTCAACTTCTGAAATAGTGATCATGACATCGGATATTCTCTTAGTGCTCGCAATCATTTGGATTACGCCGCGAGGTGGAAACTTCTCTGCATTATCTCTGATTGGCTTATTTGTTATTGTATTTGGCCTTTTCCATGGATTTGCGCACGGTGGTGAAATTCCTACAGGAGCTATCGCTTTATGGTATGTTGCTGGCTTTGCGACGACCTCAGCTGTCATGCATATACTCGGAGTAGCGATTGGCGAAATCGGTCGGGTTTTCCCTCAGCCGCGGGTTGCACGCGGAATATTTGCTTCAATCCTGCTTGGGATATCTATTCCATATCAAGTAGACTTTTGGAACAGTGCTATGCCAGTATTTATGCTGGAAATTTTTGGTCTTTAGGAATAGGCCCTTTCACCCTAAAGTTGCCTGCATCGCAACAAGAATCAGCGTAAAATTTAGTACTAAATGGAGAGCCCGTGTGTTTCTCAATAGAGCTTATACCAAATCTATAGGTTTATTTCTCTAATCCTCGGTATAGCCGTTGAACTTGGCTCAGATCCCAGCTTGGATGTTGTGGACCTATAATGGCCAGCGTCATATCTGCCGTCAAAAGTGGCAGCACAGCGGAACGGACTTGTTTTACTGTAACGGCCTCGAGTGGTGCAAGAATTTCACTATTGGTCATGATCTTTCCAAAAACTTGTATTTGTCCCGCATAGGCCTCAGCTCTTGCCAGGGTTGATTCTTGGCTCATTAAAAGGCTGGCTTTTATTTGTTGCTTCGCCCTTGCTAACTCCTCATCACCCAAATCTTCCGACACCGATCTCATCGCTCCCGCCATTGTTGGCAGTAACTCATCGAGCTTCTCTGGATCCGTTGCTGCGTATGCAGTGAACAAACCGCAATCTTGAAAGGAACTTAGATAGGAAGAGACGCTATATGCCAACCCTTTATCTTCACGAACTTTTTGGAAAAGTCTTGAGGACATTCCGCCTCCAAGAATGGTCGCAAGGAGCATCTGAACGTAATAGCCCGGACCTTCAAGCGCAGCTCCAGGCCATCCTAACAGGACGTGGAACTGCTCCAAGTCCCGTCGAACCTGGACATATTCTCCACCCTTGTAACAGCCAGGCATAAAAGGCGTTGGCTGCCCCACTTGCAAATTTCCAAACCGCTCTTCGATCTGTTTAAGGGCCTCTTCCTCGTCAAACATTCCAGACAGTACGAGTGTCATTGAGCTCGCTCCATAATTTCGATCCCGAAATCCCTTGAGCTCTTCTGGTTTAATTGATTTGAGAACTACCTCTGAACCTAAAACAGATCTGCCAACCCCTTGATCAGGAAACGCAGTCTCCTGAAAGTGATCAAAGATAATATCATCTGGCGTGTCTTGCGCCTGATGAAGCTCGGAGAGAATGACCAAGCGCTCTTTCTCTAAATCTTCTGCTTTGAGGGATGCTTCACCTACCAAATCAGATAGAATATTTAGGCCTAAGCTTAAGTCTTCGTGCAATAGGCGGCAATAATATGCGGTAGTCTCTCGGCTTGTGTATGCGTTTATTGACCCACCCGTTCCCTCTACTTCGCTTACAATCTCGAAGCTACTGCGGGCTCGTGTGCCCTTGAACACCATATGCTCTAGTAAATGTGCAACACCATTTAATTGCTTTGGCTCATGTCTTGCCCCTACATTAATCCATACGCCAAGGGTCAAACTCTCAACAGAAAAAACAGGGTCTAGGACCACACGTAACCCGTTATTGAGCTTGTAAAGACTTGCAGAGATCAACGCACTTAATCCAGTACAATACGAGCGTTTGCCATGATATGGGACTTCACGGCTTGATAATCATTTGGCAGTAGCGTTTGCCGCTCAGGTCGCTCAAGAAGATCACTCAATCTACTCGGTAAGCTTGGGTATAAACCTGTAGCCTGTTGCACAGCAGTTGGAAATTTTGCCGGATGAGCAGTGGCTAGAGCTACGGTTGGGGCGTTACAGTGATCGCGCTCCTGACCTTGAATTCGAGCTTGCGCAAACGCTATTGCTGTATGAGGATCAAGAATCTCACTTGACGATTTAAGAACCGCAGACATTTCTGACAAAATTTGCTCATCCTGGTAACGAAAGCCTGTAAATAAACGCCCAACCTCTTCTTGCGCCCCACTTGGCAAATCCATTGTCCCAGACATTCGGAACTCATTTATTATCCGCTCAACCTCATGACCATCCCCTTGGCAAAGGTCAAAAAGAAGTCTCTCGAAGTTAGAAGATACCTGAATATCCATTGAAGGTGCCAACGAGGCCTCGACTGGCGCCATAGACATATCTGCGTTCTCAAAAAACCGAAAAAGTATATCATTTCGGTTCGTACCAACACCTAGCCAATCAATTGGGAGGCCCATCTTACGAGCAGCATAACCGGCAAAAACATTACCAAAATTGCCAGTAGGAACCGTGAAGTTAACAACTCGTTGCGGCGAACCCAATTGAAGCCCCGCCCAAAAATAATATACAATCTGCGCCATAATCCGGGCCCAGTTGATCGAATTTACAGCAGAAAGCTTAAGCTCTTTGCGCGCGGCTTCGTCACCAAACATGGCCTTAACCAAATCTTGGCAATCGTCAAAAGTTCCATCGATAGCCAAGCAATGAACATTTTCGTTGCCAATGGTGGTCATTTGCCGCCTTTGAACTTCTGAAACTCTACCTTTGGGAAATAGTATGAATATATCAGCTCTATCTGAGCCACGGACGCCTTCAATCGCTGCTGAACCAGTATCTCCACTCGTCGCACCTACGATTGTTATTCGCTCGCCACGTTTATTTAAGACATGCTCAAACAGTCGCCCTACCAACTGCAACGCATAATCTTTAAAAGCGAGTGTGGGCCCATGATAAAGCTCCATCAGCCATAAATCATGATCGCATTGTTTAAGGGGAGCGATAGCGGGATGGTCAAAACCTCGGTAAGCGCTGTCGACTAGCCCCGAAAACACATCTGAACCAACATCGTCCTTTATAAAGGGCTCCAAAACAACCTTAGCTAAATCAGCATAACCCAAATGTTGCCAGTCCAGTAGTTGGCTCTCTGAATATAGTGGCCACACATCTGGAAGATACAAGCCTCCATCGGGAGCCAAACCCGACAGCAGCGTGTCTTCAAAACCTAGTGCAGGGCTTTTGCCACGTGTTGAAATGAACTTCATGAATTACTCACCTAAATAGCGACGTATCAGGTGCCTGCGAAAGCAGGCCGGGTCAAGAGATCTTCCAGTCGTTGAAATCAACATCTTATCAGTGCCGACTAATGAACCTTTCCTGTGTATATTTTCCCGAAGCCAGGACAAAAGGTTAGAAAACTCTCCACGCAGTAGGTCCCCTTCTAAGTCATCTAATTGCTCCTTTGCCGCAGAAAAAAACTGTGCGGCCGTCATTGCCCCAAGCGTATACGTTGCAAAATAACCAAAGCCTCCTGAATACCAGTGAATATCCTGTAAAACTCCATCAAAATGGGACTTAGGCCTCACGCCAAGCCGCTCATACAGAGCATCGGAAAAAGCACCAGGAAGCTCTCTTATAGGTAAGTCACCTGAGAAAAGTGCTCGCTCCAGGTCATATCTTAACATCACATGAGCTGGGTATGTAACTTCATCGGCATCAACGCGAATGGTTCCTGGTGAAACCCGACGATATAACCTAATTAAATTCTCGGTATCCCATGCCGGCCCTGACCCTTGAAAGACATACCGTACCTTGTCAGCTAAGAATGTAAGGAAAGCATCACTTCGACAGGCCTGCATTTCGATAAGCAAAGACTGGCTCTCATGCGCGACTAGTCCAGAGGCAGAACCAACTGGCTGAGTAAGATAGTCGGCGGGCAGACCCGCCTCATAAAGACTGTGCCCAGTTTCATGGAGCGTTCCCATTAGTGAAGATGTGAAGTCTGCCTCATCATATCGTGTGGTCATTCTAATGTCAGAGGGCGTCCCACCACTAAAAGGATGCCGAGAGACATCTAGCCTACCTCCTTCAAAATCAAATCCTAGAATAGCAGCGAGGTCTCGCCCTAGCTTAGCTTGTAAATTAATAGGGAATGGACCCTTTGGAGAAATTATTTTCGGTTCATTAGCTTGCAAATCCTGCACAGCATTAAGGAGCTCCGGAAACCCCGCAGAAAACTCATCAAATATAGGCGTCACAAAATCTTGCTTTAAACCCGGCTCAAAGTCATCCATCAAAATATCATATGGGTGCTCACCCAATGCATCTGAAAGCAACTCTGCTCGCTGCTTAACAACATCGAAGCTAGCTTGCAGCTCATTTTCCACCACGGAAAAGTCATCCATGTCACGGGCCCGACCCCAGGCTGTTTCTGCCGCTTGCGCAGCAGCTGCCTCTTTCTCGACAAGCCAAGCTGGCAAAAGCATTTGTTTGCGCCAACTTTTCTCTATTAGGTCTAAATTACGTCTATCCCATTTTGATAAATCTTCATCCTGGCTCGCCTTTATCAAGCTACCGGTATCTGGCTGAGTTCGCAATTTGTGAACTTGTCCTGATAACAGTGCGATCTGCTCTGCGCGTGACGAGGCACCACCAGGCGGCATCATCACTGCTTGATCCCAATGCATAATGGCGGAAATTTCGTTAAATCGAAAAACCTGATGCCATCTTTCTTTGAGTACTTGATATGAGGACATATTTATTCACTACCTTGGTGCGAGCAGGCGGTTACGCCAGATAATACCGAAAATCCCTAATAGCGCTGCAGCTAACGACCACCACGTGACAACATATTCCATATGGCGGTTAAATAAATCAGATGTGAAATCTTCGATCAGCAATCCCTCGGATGCTGACAAGGGTCCGCGAAGCTCAAGGTAACCGCTCTCCATAACTCCACTTAGATTCCATGCCTCACCAAATGCGACTGGATCAACAAATGTCCAAAAGTTTCTCTCGGCATCATTCACTGGAGAAAATAGGCTTCGATCTGAGGTGCGTCTTACAACAGGTCGCCAAATAGCTTCTATCTGTTGGAAGTCTGTATTGAAAAGCTCCAACTCAGGCTCTCTGTTCCTAGCCACCCAGCCACGCCGAACAACAATAATGCGGCCATCTTTAAGCTCGAAAGGAGAATAAACTCTCGCACCTGAGGCGCCCTTAACTGCATACCCACGAATAATAATATCTTTATCGCCTATGAAACGGCCTTCAATGACGAGACGCGTATACGCCTCAACACTGTTGGCTGAGAGCAGCGGCACTGGATCGGTGGATACTGCGCTATTCGCAGCTTCTAACAATTCTGCCTTCCAGAAATGACGCTGAAGCTGCCAGGCACCAAGAAAAATGCACAGCATAGCCACACATGCAGTAAAAATAGAGAAGCTAAGGAAAGCCGCCCTAGACATACACTTATACCTTGATGGGCCTATTGCCGCTCAAAACCACCAACAATTTCCGCACTATGCTTTAATGAAAAGTGGAATTGGTAACAAACAAACCCCAGTAAATCGCAACGTATAAAAACACCCAAACGACATCTACAAAATGCCAGTACCAAGCGGCAGCCTCAAACCCGAAATGATGCTCAGCAGTAAATTGCCGAGCTCGCGCACGAAACCAGCAAACCGCAAGGAATATGGTCCCAACCGCAACGTGGAAGCCGTGAAAACCTGTCGCCGCGTAAAAAGTAGATCCATAATCAAATGTGCCAAAACCAAACGGAAGCTCAGTATATTCATATATTTGAACCCCCGTAAATAGAATACCTAAGAGGACCGTTATACCAAGCCACATTTGAAAAGCACCCTGTCGATCTTCGCGAAGCGCCTCGTGAGCCTGAGTTACCGTAGTTCCTGACAAAAGCAAGATAACAGTATTATAGAGTGGAATTCCTAGAGGATGAAAAGCAGCGAGCTCAGGGTCCTTGCCCGCTAGGCGCAATGCTTCCTTAAACTCCTCACTTGGCCAGGGATCAGCTATTGAGTTAGCAAAGAACGCCCAGAAGAATGCTACAAAGAAGAATATTTCAGAAACAATAAATAGTAGCATTCCGTAACGCAGGCCAAGCTGCACGATCGGTGTGTGGTGCCCTTCAACATGAGCCTCTCGAACAACATCACGCCACCACATACCCATGCAGAATAATAGCGGCGTTAAGCCGAGTAAAAATGGCGTGATGCCAAATCCAAACGCTGCACCTGAAGTTACAATGGATCCATCTGGCAATAGCTCGCAGGCAAGAAAATTACCAAATCCGCAGGGAACGGCTGCTGCGCTTATGATGCGCACAGCTCCATCAACAACTGATACTGATTCGGGTCCTATGATTTCACCAAGCTCATTAATGAGGCTGTCCTGATCAAGCACCCCAGCCCTAAATTCAGATAATATCTGCGCAGATTCATCATCCCAAAGGGCTATAACGGGCGGGGTCATCACACCTTCTATATTCCGAGCACCCGCAGCAGTTAGTGCATCTATTAAAGGAAAGTTAGGCTCCTTTGCGATGATAGATGCATTAGCCAGCTCCACCTCTTGGGAGAGCTCATCTGTCCAAACATTGCCGGAGTAGCCCGTGTAAACACCGCCTTTGTTCTGAAAGGTAACCACGACCATAATTACCATGATCATTGCAGCAAATGCCGTCACTAGCGGCCAAGGGCTGGGATCTACCAGATGATAGTCATGGTTTGGTCCGTGATGCGCGTTTGCGTCAGCAGCTTCAGACATAGGGGTTCCCTTATTAGTCAGATTTCTAGGTGGGCCTTTATCGCGATGCTTTATGACAAGCAACGATCAGATTGCATCAATTCCAGCGTTTTACGAACAGCTGCAGGTCTATGATTTTTCCAAATATTCGTACCTAACCCGAATGGCAGTCTCGCGTAGGACGTCAGGATCCTCCAATGCAGCAGGGTCAAAACGCATTACTAGTGAATACTCATAAACATTTCCGGGTTCGAGAGTTTCCTCAGATGTACAAAAGCATTCTTGCACTTGCAGGTAAGGCGCGAGCACCTCGGGTAGTACCGTATGTATCGCTTGCGCTACAATCGGCTCGTCCGAAGTATTCAGAACGCTAAACTCCAACAAAATCCTTTGACCAACATGAAAGTCATCTACCTTCCGTTGCTTAGCGATAAATTCTATTGGCGCCGAACCGCTAACAGTTGCATCTACGAGCACTTGATACGCGTGATCGTGAGCTGGAATACCGGTTACTATCCCCAGCGGACGTTCGTACACATCAAGAGTTGCAGACCTTCCGCCATATCCAGTGACACGGCAAAAAACATCATAAAGAATGGGTGACGCAGCCACCAACGATGACATCGCGGCCAAAATAAGAATCAGTAGTGCTAGGGTCCGTGTCTTACCTAAACCCGGTGCAGTAGATCTAATAGCTGAGCTAACTTGCTTCGTCATTTCCCTAGTCGCTAGATGAGGCTGCAGCATTTAAATTTTTCTGGAGCTCACGCTGCGCTTCGAGCTGCTGCTGCCGCCCCTCATGCTCATACGTCAGGCTCATGAACTGGCTAACGTCAAATTTCAACATTGTCACAGTTACCGTAAATGCCACAAAAACAAACAAAGCCAGCAGAATAAGCCAGTTCCCCCGTTGGCGACTTTTAAGATACTCCATAGAATTCTTGGAATGTTGTTCTGCTTGCTGACTCATTTAAAACCCCAAAAACTCAACGTTACGTCCATCAAAAACCAAAAGCCCAAACACTAGAAACAGATACGCAATTGAGAGACCAAAAAGCGCTCGAGCTTTTGAATCGCTATCCTGAATAAGCAGTTGAAAACTCAAAAGCAGAAACACAAAGCTCAAGAAACCCGTTCCTATGAAATAAACGAATCCTACTGAACCCATGAAGTATGGTGCGAGAGATATTGGCACTAGTAGCAGAGTATAAACAAAGATATGTATCCGAGTTACCAGGCGCCCGGCAGTGTTTGGAAGCATTGGAACTTTAGCAGCGGCATAATCGCCCATTCGATAGAGAGCCAGTCCCCAAAATTGCGGCGGCGTCCACATAAAAATAAGTAAGAATAAAACAACTGGGGTCCAAGATATGTCTCCCGTAACGGCTGCCCAACCTATCATTGGAGGAAATGCTCCCGCGGCCCCTCCAATAACAATGTTCTGTGCCGACCGCCTCTTCAACCACATTGTATATAAAAACACATAATATAAATTAGCGGCCGCTAGCAGAGCAGCTGCAAACCAATTTAGCGCAATGCCCATCAGTAAAAATGATAGTAGGCTTACCCAAATACCCATCTGCAGAGCTGTTCTCGAGGAAACTTTGCCCGAAGGTATTGGACGGAGAGCAGTGCGTTCCATAACCGAATCTATGTCGGCATCATACCACATATTGATCGCGCCAGCCGCACCAGCATTTGCAGCGATGCAAAAAATAGCAATAATAGCATTTGAGATATTTATGGCCCCCGGCGCCATCCAAAGACCGACAAAACCAGTAAAAACTACAAGAGACATTACACGTGGCTTGAAAAGACTTAGATATGTGCCCAAAGTCGCTGAGCCCTCAGTAGGTGTTCGTGCATTCGCAGTCATAAGCCTAGCCCTAACAAAAGAAGGACGGAATGTCTTTTCCGCCCTCTTTTCTGTCTCGATCGCAACCTAGTGGTTAGGATCGCCCTCAATAATTGGCAGGGTATCAAACGTGTGAAACGGCGGCGGTGAACTTACTGTCCACTCGAGTGTTTTTGCGCTATCGCCCCAATAGTTCGCGCTGACCCTTCGACCTGCAGTCACAATATAAATCGCTAAGATATAGAACAAGCCGGTTACGAGCAAGGTTCCGAACGCGCCATATGAGGAAAGCTGGTTCCAGAATTCAAATGGGCCAAACATTTCCGAGTAGCGACGTGGACCGCCCTGAAGCCCGACAAAGTGCTGCGGGAAGAACGTTACGTTAACACCGATGAAGAACAGCCAAAAATGAAGCTTGCCTGCCCATTCTGGGTATGTACGGCCGGACATTTTACCAATCCAGTAATAAAATCCTGCAAAAATCGCAAATACTGCGCCCATAGATAAAACGTAGTGGAAGTGTGCGACGACGAAGTAGGTATCATGATATGCTCGGTCAGAAGATGCTACTGCGAGCATTACACCAGATGCCCCTCCAACTGTGAACAAGAAGATAAAGCCAATAGCCCATAACATGGGCGTGCTAAACGTAATCGACCCTCCCCACATGGTTGCTATCCAAGAGAAAATTTTGATCCCTGTCGGCACTGCAATGACAAGTGTTGCGACCGTAAAGTACACCAAACCAGTAGAGCCGAGTCCCACGGTATACATGTGGTGTGCCCATACAATAAATCCGATAAACCCAATACCAGCCATCGCAAATACCATTCCTGCGTAACCAAAAATCGGTTTGCGAGAGAAGGTGGAAACTATATGCGACACAATACCAAATCCAGGCAAAATCATTATGTAAACTTCAGGGTGTCCAAAAAACCAGAATAGGTGCTGAAACAGAACCGGGTCTCCGCCCTCAGCTGCATTAAAAAAGTCTGTTGAAAACAGAATATCAAAAAGCAGCATAGTAATCGCGCCTCCCAACACTGGAACAGCTAACAACAAGAGGAAAGCAGTAACCAACATTGACCAAGCAAAAAGGGGCATTTTCATAAGAGACATGCCGGGTGCGCGCATGTTAAAGATTGTTGTAATGAAATTAACCGCCCCTAAAATTGAGGAAGCGCCCGCAAGGTGCAGAGCGAATATCAACCAAGGAGTTGAATCAGCTTGCGCAGCGCTTGACGAGAATGGTGGATAAAACACCCAAGAGTTATTGGCGCCTGAGTATATTAACAGAATAAAAGCTGGAACTAGGAGCCAAAAAGATATATTATTCAAACGAGGAAATGCCATATCTGGCGCGCCTATCATTAAAGGTACAAACCAGTTCCCAAACCCACCAATGAGCGCTGGCATAACCACAAAGAAAATCATTATGAGGCCATGAAGGGTCAACCACTGATTGTAGACGTCACCACAGGCCCCTCCAACACATTCAGTGAGAGCGCCAGCCACGCTTGCCTCTGAGAAAAGCTCTAACCGAATCAGACCAGAGTATGCCCCACCGAACAAAACAGCGAACAGTGAGAATATCAGGTACAAAGTTCCTATATCTTTGTGGTTAGTGGAGAAGAACCACCGCGCAACAAAGCTGGGCTTGTGATCGTGATGGTCAGCGTGAACTGCATTTGCACTCATGATCTTATTCTTTCTTATTAAATTAGTTTGACGCCAGAGAACCAGCCGTGCCGTATGGGGCAGGCAAATTTACAGGCAAATATTCGGGGGTGAATAACCCTCCGGCCTCGGCAGCAGCAAGGGCTGCGGCCATTTGTGTCTCGAAGTATGTGCGGTATTCCTCTAATGTTACGACATGTACTGCAATTGGCATATAGGCGTGGAATGCGCCGCAGAATTCGCTGCACTGGCCGAAGTAAAGTCCCTCATTACCTTCAGGGACGAAGAAATGGGCAGAATTAACACGCCCAGGCCAAAAATCACGCTTAACGCCAAAAGCTGGCACTGCCCAAGCATGCTGCTTATCCGTGTCTATCGGGCCCTGGACATTAACATTAATTCTAACACCTGATGGGATAACCAACCTGTTATCAACATCGAATTGATAGAACTCTAGATCTCGCCCCTCCTGATCCCACAAAGCCAATGTTGCCTCAACGTCATCTGCAGAAATTTCACTCCGGCGTTCTTTATCCGGATGCTCAAGCATGTTTGAGCCGTATCTAAATACATTTGAACCAGCGACTTTCGCTAGAACACCCAGTCCTAGTTCGGGATCAAAGAAGTCCGGATTGGAGTTAACCGACACCTCATCGCCAAAATAAGTGACTTCATATTCCCAATTCCATGAAGGCATCCCATGAATATTGATATCAAGGATGGCATTGTCCTTATTAAAGGACCCA